>JAUVKD010000028.1 GCA_030596385.1 Methanosarcinaceae archaeon
CCAACAAAAGAGCTATATTCAGATGGCTTATAAATAATAGTATTTCCGCTTAAAAGAGCTGGTACAATTGTCCAAAAAGAAAGACAACATGGAAAATTCCAGGGAGTAATTAAACCAATTACCCCGTATGGTGTATAATCAACAAAGGCTTTTGTGTCTTTTAAGTCATATTTGTTAATTTTGATATCAAGTTTATGCAATGATTTTATCTGATTCGTGTAGTATGTTATACTATTTATTGCATCATTAACCTCCCATTGTGCACTGGCTTCTGGTTTTCCTACCTCTTCGCATATCATATCTGCCAATTTGGTTTTGTTCTTTTCAAGATTTTCAGATATTTTTTTAAAATAAAGAATACGCTCCTCAATGGATGTATTCCTCCATGAGGCAAATGCTTTTTTTGCGTTTTCAATTTTTTCATCTACTTCTGAAATCATTGATTCCTGATTCACTCCGATAATCTGTTCTGTCCATGGATTAATAGAAATAATTTGAGTCATACGTTTATAATTTAATTTTTTCTATATACGTCTTGTGCAATAGAAAATCTTTTAGAACTATGATTTGAATCAGAAATCCCAAATCCGTGCATATCCGTCGAATCCGTGGCATCCGTATTCCTTCCTCCTTGATAAATACCATTTCATATACCCCATGCCCATCATAACAGACACTTAACACGACAGTAAAGGAGATTTCAATCTGACTGCCACCATAATTGGAATCAATTAATGCAAGATATAGAAAGACCGAAGGTTTAAGACTTCCATATCCTTTCATCATCGAGCCGCCCCGAGATGATGGATTTTGCGGATCTGTTAAATGCAACATACAATCCTGGTTGCAGTAAGATCACGATTTGATTCCTGACCCCTGCCAGGATCAAATACAATGGAAAATTCATCGATGACCTGAGTTTTTCCGTTCCTGAGAGTTGGGGAATATTTACATATGAACAAAGGAACTATTCACGGACTGGGGAAATATAAGATTGTGGGGAATGGAATTTGAGAACAACCTGGGAGCAGTGAAAGGGAATATTTTTTAGGATGTAATGTTATCTGGTTGCCGGATTTATGGAGTGGTCAATTTGTTATCACATGGAATTTTATAACACAGTGCAGAAAAATAGGAGCAGCTAAATATATAGGGTAGCAATGCTTATTTTTAGATATATATGTTTTATATTGCTTATTTTTCATAATAACTCCTGAATTTTGGATATTTTGATATAGTCTTATTCAATTAAATTTAAGATAATAGCGATATAAATAATACTTTATTTATTATTCGTAGTCACCAAATGGCAGATGCAGGTGAGTGGTGAAAAAGTTGAGGGGTATATCGCAGAGATATCAAGGATAAAAATGGAGTTAAAATTAGAAAGAGTACATATTTGCAATTTTAGTATTTTGTGTGTTTGGACCGTTAACGGTGTTATACGGGTGAATATCGCAAACTATATGTAGTAACAAATTATATGTGATGTAAAAGGTGTTAATTTGCCTTACATTGGGAAGTTAATGCCAAATACATCCTATTCGATATTGCAAAAAGCGGTGAAATCGGGTGGGGTGTAAATATAGTGCCCCGTTTATAGGGGATTGAAACTTCCAATACAATATGTTACTACAAGACACAATAACAAGAGTGTAAATATAGTGCCCCGTTTATAGGGGATTGAAACAGATCTACTACAGTGCCCCCTTTATATGGAAAGGGAAACCAATCAGATGCAAAAAACTATGCGACTGTGTAATAGCACGGCACATTCCCACACCCTGAACACAAAATACAAAACCGTCTTCAAGCGGTGTCGTGTTTGTATATCTGGGAATTGTATGGTTATATTCTATGGCGTCAATCTGGCATCTTTTTTTCTTACATCCAAATTACTCATAAATTCCCTTGTTTTGAGTTATTTTAGCATAAATCTATAGTGCAATATCCCAGTACAACATTACACAATATTTTTGTTGCACTTGTTGAGGATGAGTTTAATGACGTGAACGATGCGGATATTAGTATACAACTGAAGAATATTATAGATACAGTATCAGACTGACGCCATATGTGGACAACTGCAAAAATGAACATACATATATATATATATAATACAAGGCACTGCACAAGAATATGAGCATAAAACCCGAATTACTTGCTCCTGCCGGAAATACGGAATCCCTGATAGCAGCCGTGGAAAACGGTGCAGATGCAGTATATTTTGGAGCGGATATACTCAGTGCCAGACAATTTGCCGGAAATTTTACACTTAACGGCATTATGGATGCCATTGATTATGCACATCTAAATGGGGTGAAAGCATACGTAACGGTAAATACCCTGGTAAAAGATCGAGAAATGGAAAATGCTGTTAATCTCCTGTATCACCTGGATGAGTACGGTGCCGATGCTGTGATCGTGCAGGATATCGGATTGCTTCCAAAGATAAATGAACTTTCAATTAAACTTCCTGTTCATGCCAGTACCCAGATGACGATACACAACAGTGATGGTGTGAAATTTTTCAATGAGTTGGGTGTTAAAAGGGTAGTTCTTGCAAGAGAAATATCACTTGACGAGATCATTGAGATTAAACATAATCCCGAAATCAACATTGAAATTGAAACTTTCATACACGGTGCATTGTGTATAGCTTATTCAGGGCAATGCCTCTTTAGTAGTATTATCGGGGGGAGAAGCGGAAACAGGGGGTACTGTGCCCAGCCCTGCCGGAAAAAATACAAACTGTGTGCCAACGGACACACAGTCAAAACGAATGGAGATTACCTGTTAAGTCCAAAAGATCTGAACACAACCGGTATACTTCCACAATTAATTGATGCCAGTATTGATTCTTTTAAAATCGAAGGTCGCATGAAACGACCTGAATATGTTGCAGGTGTTGTCCGGATATATCGCCGCCTGATAGACAGGTATATAGAAGAACCTTCTAAATACTACGTTACAAAAGATGAATCAATGCTCCTTGCACAATTATTTAACCGCGGTTTCACGTCATCGTATTTTTTTGGAAAGCCTCGCAACGATCTGATGAGCCGCAAGCGACCATATAACCGGGGAATACCTATCGGGGTTGTTGTCGGATATGATCGAAAATTGAGGTTCATGCGTGTATATCTTACAGGTGAACTCAACACAGGAGACGGTATCGGCATTGAAGGTGCAGTTGAAACCGGAGAGATCGTCTACCGCATGTATGAAGATAACAGGATAATAAACCACGCTGGTGCAGGTATGACTATCAATATTCCGTTTGAGACAAATGTACATAAAGGCAGTAGCGTGTACAAAACACTGGACAAAGCACTGATGGAATCACTTAAAAAAACATTCACATCCCCTGTTCCTATAAAAAAAGTTTTGGTTACCATCACAGCAAAAGCTGTAAAGGGTGAACCATTTGAGTTTATAATAAAGGATACCGATCTTAACACGGTGCGGCTTGAGTCGGAATATGTGGTTGAACGGGCGACCAAAAACCCTACAACAATATCTCAGATCAAACAGCAGTTGGTGAAACTCGGTAACACTGTTTTTGATGTATTTTCCATTGATGTGGAACTTGAAGATGATATATTTGTCCCTGTCAGTCTGCTAAATAACATTCGAAAGGACGCCATATCCCGTTTGAATGAAATCAGGATTGCAAAATGGAGACGTAGTTCTAATGCAGGATATACTACTATGTTATCATTTCCGGAAACGGAAGAAAAATCAACCGAAAAACCTGTACTTACTGTGAGTGTGGATTCGTTGGAGGGTATGCACAATGCGATTTTTGGTGGTGCAGATGTGATATATTTTGATAACACATGCCGGCTACTTGAAGGTGAAACGCATCTAAAAGATGCAACAAAGCATGTGCAAGAGGCAGGACGGCAAATATATTTTGATACGCCACGGATTGTCAGTGATAGCAAAATGGATATGATCGAAGAAATATTCCATATGGCAGGAACGCTTGGTGCGGATGGGGTTGTAGTGTCAAATGCGGGTACATTCAAGCGTGCAAAGAAGATGGGGCTTGAAGTAATATTGGATAGTCCTTTTAACGTGTTCAACCAGAGTTCATTCGATTTTTGGAATGAACAGGGCGCACGAATGATAGTACTCTCACCGGAATTGACACTTGATGAGATAGGACAGATCGCTCCACTGGGTGCAACCGAATGTATCGTGCACGGACGGCTGGAACTCATGGAAATGGAACACTGTATAGTTGGTGGTATGTATGAAGGTGCCTGTCCTGCGCCGTGTAAGGATAACAAATTTGAACTTATGGATGAAAAAAAGTATGTATTCCCTCTTAAGATGGATGTTGATTGCAGGATGCATGTTTTAAATTCAAAAATGCTCTGCATGCTTGAAAATGTTCCAAAGATCGTTGAAACCGGTGTTTCAAGTATCAGGATCGATGCAAAGGCAATTGATTGTAAAAATGTTGAAACGGTTGTACAATCATACAGGGATGCGATTGACAGGTGTTTTGGTGCTTGTAAAAAAAACATTGTTACATGCAAAGACCTGACCCGGGAATACACAAAAGGTCATTATTTCAGGGGCGTCCAATGAATATCTTCTTTTTCGGTTCCGTATGGCTGCAGGTGGCAGATGTTTTCTATGACACTGTCCCATTTTCAATTTATATTTTAAACATAGATTAGCCAGTGGTATTTTGACAGATATGCTTCCTTTTTCAAGTGCTCAACAGGTCAACACACAGTTTACAATTGTGGTGATTTAGCTTCAAAGATCATAGCGCATAATGTGGCAAAATCATGCATTCTAATACATATACCATCATGACCCCTGCAACTTAATCCTCTGTCCAAGAATACATTTTCCGCCGGAATGACCGCCAAGTGGGTTTTGTGTTGTGCCGAGTGAGTTCATACAGCGTGCCATTACTGCGGCACCTCTTGCAAGCCCGTCATCTACGAAAACAACACGCTCATCTATCTTGTGATTAATATTGAGCTCCTCTAGATATTTTAATGCAAGTTTAGGCTTGTTGCCGCTAATACCTGCTCTTCCGGTAATGCCTATAGATGTATTTTCAAACACAAGTCCCGCATCCTGTGCAACCTTGACAAGACGGTAGATAACCTTTGCCATTACCTCATCGATCACTGCAAACAAAATCTTAAGCCCGTGTTTCTTGTATATCTCGCTGCCCAGTTCAGATAACTTGTCCATGTTAGAGCCGTTCACACCTACATCACAGCCAACAAGAACAACTCCTAACTCATCAGCAGCTTTCGGATTTACAGGCACGCTTCCATATCGCGTGCTGTTTTGTGGAACTTTTTCAATAATAATGTAATCAAGAATTTTTTCAGCATATTCACGAATTATCTTTCCTTTTAGTTTAAGCGTAAACATATCAGTTGTTTTCTCATCAAAAACGTCAAGGGCTGTTCCGAGAATCAGATCTACTGTTTGTGTGCCTCTAATTATAGCATCCGGTATGGCACCTGCAAAACCACAGAAATTACCGATGGTTTTTGCATAGGGTATATCATCATTGGTAATACGTCCATCAAGTGTGGTTCCGAAATCCATGGAAAGGCATGGGTACCTGAAATCAACATCAGCCCATTTAGCTCCTTCTTTAATACCGGCTGTTGCAAGTTCGCCTTCCATCTCATTTGCGACGATCTCAACACCTGTAGCACCAATTGGGGGAATTACACTTGCTACGGCACCATCGAATACAACCTGTTCAAGTTTGCTGAATTTCCGAAATTTTTCAGGGATATTTTCAATAGACATTGGAGGTGTCATGTTCTTTGGCGGGACTCCTGCTATAAGACAACCGTCAGCCAGCGCTTTAATGAACTCGCCAACCTCTTCGGGTGCGCTAAAACCTGCAACTACGCCGGTTGAGCGTACAACAAAATTCAGATCGGTTTTAATATCAAGATTTGCCTTTTTCACAGCTTCAATAAGGGTATCTCGTACAAGTTCAGAAACAGATTCAAGCGTCAGTTCTATACCATTTAAAGTCTTTCCAAAAACAACCTCATCTGGTAAAGGATTGCGCACATCCCTTGTCATCTTCACAACTTTAGTTACATGTCCTGTTTTTCCATCTTCCATATTTGTAGCTGTTAATATGCATTTGGTAGTAGTATTTCCTACTTCCACAGATGCAACAATAAAGTATGGTTTTGTTTTAAGATCAAGAAGTCGTATTGTTGGACTGTCTGCAATTCTTGGTTTTGACATTTAATTCACTTCCACCTTACATAAGGGTCTGTAGTTGTTGTATTATGTGCTGCTTTGGAACTGCACCGATTATCTGGCCTGCAAACATCCCGTCTTTAAACACAAGCATCGCAGGAATGCTTGATATTCTGAATTTCATTGTAGTTGTACGATTGTTATCAGTATCGAGTTTTCCGAATACGACCTTTCCCCTGTATTCAATAGCAAGTTCATCAATTGTTGATGCAAGCATACGGCATGGTCCGCACCACTCTGCCCAGCAGTCCACTACAACCAATGGATATTTCGATATAAATTGATCGAAATCTGCATCCGTAACAGTTATAGGTTTGTCCGGATAAGACTTAAGTTCCTTTATTTTAATTATTTGATCCATCTTCTTTTTTCTGATTGCTTCCAATTCGTCCATTGAACTCACCTTTACTTTTCATCAATACATGGGTTTAGTATATTTTAAAATCTTTGCCAACTTAAACTTTACCACTCAATTCACTTATATCATAAACTGCAAAACTTGCCCATGCATGTCATAGACACACATCTCACGCAATACACAAAGACCATTATTAAGTTATCTCATAAGCTCCGGTTCTTTTGGATTCATCTTCAATTCAATGACCTTATTTTCGCAGTAAAACGTTGCGACGGCACATTCAATCGCAGCAGAGCTGGGTAATAATGATTAATATTATGGAATGTATGTAATTGCCTTACTGATAAAGATAATCAATCTGTCGTTGAAACACTTCGCAAACGTGCAACACCATTGATCTCTTCAATAGCATTTGCAATTGCAGGGGGAACCAGATGTTCCCATTTTTCACCGCTAATCATCCTTTTCCGAATCCCTGTGCCGGAGTAAATATTTCTCTGGTACATAGGGGATTGCAGAACAGTAATACCGGCTTCTTCAAATAATAATATTACAAGTGGATTATTTGAATAAACAACGTCAAAAGGAGGTGTCCTTGATAGTATGTACGATACCCATATTGAATTTTGCTGGATATCCTCAATAGGGAGGGCATAGTGCCGGATATCAATCTCTTCAAGTGCATGCCGAATCATCATAACACGCTCACCTGCGGTAAACGGGTCACTTAAATCGTGACTTTTTTGGGCACTTCCAATACCTATCACCACTTCATCCACCTCGTCTGCAATTTTTTTCAAAACTGCGTGATGTCCGAGGTGATATGGCTGGAAACGACCTATGTAAAACGCTCGCTTCATGCGCTTTTCAGATCAGTGAATTCCGCATTCGTCGAATGAAAATTTTTCACATACTTCGAGATAGTGTCCTGAATTATTATCGTGTTTCATACTGGTAAGTTTCTTTATGAGGAACATTCCAGGTTTCGGATCATTATTTATCTCAAGACCATCGACCATATTGATATATTTTTCACCAATATCGGTACGTATCATTACACTGTTCCATCCATCAGGCGCACCAACTGAACCTACTGATATGTCGGCATGTACTGATGTATAGTCACAGCAGTTGTGGCATGGATTCCTTGCAAG
>JAUVKD010000033.1 GCA_030596385.1 Methanosarcinaceae archaeon
AAGATGTGTTCCGTGATGAAGCATCGCGGTCCTGATGATGGCGGTACGTTTCCGGATGCGGGTGTGGGTCTCGGTCATCATCGAGTGAGAATTAGAATGGAGACAACTTCTGGATCTACAGGTGGATATTATGAAACTATGTTTTATTGCTGACGCAACAACAGTCCATACTAAAAGGTGGGTCGAATATTTTTCAAGTACCGGGCATGAGGTTCACTTGATCACCTACGAGTCACCGGAAGAACCTATACCTGGTGTGTATTTGTATGTTGTAGGTTCGATGTTTAAAAATCTGTATCTTGCGTTTCCATTTCGCCATCTGAAGATCATGCGCCTTGTGAAGAAAATAAAACCCGATATTGTTCATGCACATTTCATAACAAAATTTGGGTTTCATGGGGCGTTGCTGGGATTCCATCCGCTTGTTATGAGTGCTTGGGGCAGTGATGTGCTTGTTATTCCAAGAAATTCTAAGTTGCTGTGGTATTTTACTAAATTTAGTTTAAGAAAAGCTGATCTAATATATGCTGTGTCCAAGGATATGGAGACAAAAATCGTCTCAAGTTTTGGCATTCCTAATAATTGTGTAAAAGTCGTACCTTTCGGCGTTGATATGACTTTATTCCATCCGAAATCCAGTCTCAGCGATAAACAAGACGGCAAAACAACTGTATTTTCAAATCGTAATTTTCTTGAAGTTTATAACATTGAAACTTTGATCAATGCAATACCACTGGTCATTGAAAAAAACGAGAATATACGCTTTGTGATAAAGGGAAGCGGACCTCTGGAGAGATCCTTAAAAGAACTCGCAAGTAGCTTAAATGTGGACGAATATGTGACTTTCGTGGGATGGACGGAATATCACGACATGCCGAAATATTTGCATAATTGTGATATTTATGTATCCACTGCGATATCTGATGGCACTCCTGTGTCGGTACTGGAAGCAATGGCATGCGGCAAGACATGCATTGTAACCGATGTTGGGGGTGTTGGCGAATGGATCGAGGACGGCGTGAGCGGTTGTCTTGTTCCGCCGCAGCACCCGCAGGTATTGGCAGACAAGATACTGGAATTAGCCATGGATCCTACTAAAAGAGACGCTCTTGGCAAAGAGGCGTATGGAGTTGTTACTGAAAGAGGCGACTGGTATAATATCATGAAATGTGTCAGGGATGATTATAAAAAACTTGTGAGGGATCATGGAATACAATAGTGCGGCAGTTACCGGAAGCAGTGGTTTCATAGGGGGGCATCTTGTACATGCACTTAAGAGTAGTGGGATCGATGTTCTCGAGATATCACGCACTACAAGTTCAATTGACGTTACAAACTGGGAACAGGTTCAAAAAATGCCTGTGCAGGATGTTGTATTTCATCTGGCAGGCATAACAAATATACAAGAAGCTTTTGCACAACCAAGGGATGTATATTTTACAAATTATGTAGGGACACTTAATATGCTGGAGTGGTGTCGCATATACGATATCAAAAAAATTGTTTATGTAAGCACGTTCGTCTATGGGGTTCCGCAATATTTGCCTGTGGATGAAAAACATCCGACTGCACCGAATAATCCATATTCCCAGAGTAAACTGATGGGTGAGGAATTGTGTGAAGCGTATTGCAGGGATCATGGATTGAATGTCACAATTTTGCGTTTATTTAATATCTATGGACCACGACAAACAGGGAATTTTTTGATCCCGCAGATATTGCGGCAGTTATCAGGTGGAGAGGTTATGCTTGGGGATCCATCTCCTAAAAGGGATTTTTTATATATCAGTGATGTGATTGATACATTGATCGCAGCTTCAACATCCGATGTGGATGGTTGCAATGTTTACAACATTGGCAGTGGTGAAAGTTATCCGGCAGGTGAAGTTGCGGATATGCTTGCAGATATCTACTTTGAACATACAGGTAAAAATGTATCAATTAAGTATACGTATGACAAAAGAAAAAGCGAGATCGCAGATACGATTGCAAATATTGGCAAGGCAAAGAAGGATATGAAATGGACTCCGCAGGTCGATATCCGAACCGGTTTATCAATGATTTTAAGGGCGTATTTAGATGAACATAAAGAATAAGAATGTAGTTGTAACGGGCGCTGGAGGCTTTATTGGCAGCCACCTGACCGAAGAACTTGTGCGCAGGGGTGCCAATGTAAAGGCATTTGTCCATTATAACTCCCGAAACGATTGGGGATTGCTTGAGTTGATTGAAGATGATGTTCTCGGCGAGGTGGAGGTTGTGGCAGGTGACATTACTGACCCGTTTTTTGTAAAAACCGCTACAAAAGATGTTGATATTGTATTTCATCTGGCTGCACTTATCGGAATCCCATACTCATACATTGCGCCTGAAAATTATGTCAATGTGAATATCAAGGGTACATTGAATGTGCTACAAGCGGGTCTTGATAATGGGGTGGAAAAAATAGTGCACACATCCACAAGCGAGACCTATGGGACTGCTGACTATGTGCCTATTGACGAAGCACACCCCATGAAAGGCCAGTCACCCTATTCTGCTTCAAAGATCGGAGCTGATAAAATAGCAGAGAGCTATTATTGCTCATTTGATCTTCCTGTTGCGACGATCAGGCCGTTCAATACATTTGGCCCGAGACAGTCGGCTCGGGCTATTATTCCGACGATCATATCACAGGCACTGACAATGGATGAGGTGCATGTGGGGTCGCTTTCACCGGTACGAGACCTGACCTTTGTAAAGGATACGGTCAATGGATTTATTGAGATCGGTACTTCTGAGAAGTCGGCCGGCGAAGTGATAAATATAGGAACCGGATCAAGTGTTACAATAGGTGAGCTTCTACAAATGATCCTCCGGATTACTGGAAAGGAAGATATGCGTGTTGTTGAAGATGTGGACAGGGTCAGGCCGGATAAGAGTGAAGTTATGGAATTGATATGTGACAATTCAAAGGCAAAGCAGCTTTTGGGCTGGAGTCCGCAGTATTCGCTGGACGACGGTCTTGCTGAGACGATCGAATGGATGCGGGGACATACAAATTTATATAAGACTGATATATATGTTGTGTGATAATATGCAAGCAGTAATACTCGCAGGTGGTAAAGGTACACGATTGGCGCCATATACCACAGTTTTTCCCAAGCCGCTTATGCCCATAGGAGATATGCCGATCCTTGAGATCGTGATACGCCAACTGAAGAAACACGGTTTCACGAAGATCGTACTGGCTGTTGGCCATCTTTCAGGCCTGATCGAGGCATATTTTGGCGACGGTTCCAAATGGGGCGTGGAGATCACTTATTCAAGAGAGGATGAGCCGCTAGGCACTGCCGGACCGCTGGCATTGATTGATGATCCGGATGAGAATTTTCTGGTGATGAACGGAGACCTGTTGACAAATATTGATTATTCTGACCTGATGCGTCACCATCTTGAGAGTGGTGCGCTTTCAACGGTTTCAATGTACACAAAGGATGTGCCGATCAGCCTTGGTGTGCTGGAGTTGAATGGTGATGGCAATATTACGGATTATATTGAAAAACCGACATTGAAGTATAAGGTCAGTATGGGGATATATATGTTCAATAAAAGTATATTGAACTATATCGAACGTGGAAAATATCTGGATTTCCCGGATCTGATCAAGACCCTGATACAGAAAGGCGAAAATGTTTCCGGTTACATGTTCGAAGGATACTGGATGGATATCGGGCGGCACGAGGATTATGCGAAGGTGCTTGAGGAATTTGAAACCGTGAAGGATGAGTTGTTGTAGTAAGGTAAAAAGCATGTCTATATTTAAAAATAAAAAGATCCTTGTCACTGGCGGCACGGGTTCACTTGGAAAAGAACTGGTGCGGCATCTGTTAAAGAATGAACAGCCTGAAACGGTCCGGATATTTGATGTGGATGAGACTGAACAGTTCGAGTTCCAGCATGAGCTAAAGGGATATGAGGACACGGTCCGGTTTCTGCTTGGTGATGTGCGGGATAAGGAGAGACTTGCACGCGCTGTGGAAGACATTGATGTGATTTTTCATACTGCGGCTTTGAAGCATGTGATGGCGTGTGAGTATAATCCGTTTGAAGCTGTGAATTATCATTTCAAATGTTGTTAATATTGAAAAGATGGTGAAAATCACATCATGGACGAATATAAAATCTTTGCAATAATTCCAGCTCGCGGTGGCTCAAAAGGTATTGCAGGTAAAAACATAAAAGCATTGAATGGAAAGCCCCTTATTTGCCATACCATAGAACAATCTATGAAATCAAGATATTTGAATCAAGTTTTCGTTTCCACTGATGATTCATTGATTGCAAGAACATCTGAAAACTGCGGTGCAAAAATCATTGATAGGCCTACTGAACTTGCCGAAGATGAATCCTCCACAATTGATGCGATTTATCATGCAATCGATACCATAAAAGATGTATCTGATAAAGATATTATAATTCTCTTACAACCTACATCCCCATTACGAAATGCCACTGACATTGATACAGCACTCGACATATTCATGAAAAGTGACTGTGATTCAGAAATAAGCATGTGCAAAGTGGAGCATTCACCATACTGGCATTTCAAATATGAGGGTGACAAATTTAAGCCGCTTTTCGGAAATAAAGGTTTACAAATGCGCAGACAAGAACTGCCTGATGTGTACCGACCAAATGGTGCAATATACATAACCACAATCGAAAACCTTTACAAGAACAATGGTTTTTATTGCAAAAAAATTGTTCCATATATTATGCCACCAGAAAGAAGTATAGATATCGATGAAGAAATAGATTTTAAACTTGCAGAACTGCTGATTCAAGAGGATATAACAAATGCAAATCATGGATTGGGTCAGTGAAGATGCACCAGTATTCATCATCGCCGAAGCCGGCGTAAACCACAACGGTAGCATAGCATTAGCTAAGCAACTGATCGACGTTGCAGCCAACGCCCACGCAGATGCCGTGAAATTCCAGACCTTTATCGCAGAGGAAGTAATCAGCACCGATGCCCCTAAAGCAGAGTACCAAAAACAGACTACTGACGCCTCCGAATCTCAGCTTGACATGATCAGGAAACTGGAACTCTCAAAAGAGGAACATCAGGAATTGATGGACTATGCCAAGCACAAAAACATCATGTTCTTATCCACTCCATTCGATGAGAAAAGCGTGAACCTGCTGGTAGAACTCGGGGTTCTATTGATCAAAATCAGTTCAGGTGAGATAACGAACCATCCATTTTTAAAACACATCGCAAAAAAAGGCTTGCCAATTATCCTTTCAACCGGCATGTCCACACTTGAAGAAGTGGCAGAGGCAGTTTTGGTGATAAAAGAAGCGGGATGTGAGGATCTTACCCTGCTCCATTGTACATCAAACTATCCCGCGCGTGTGGAGGACTGTAACCTGCTAGCCATGAAGACCATGGCAAATGCATTTGGTGTTCCGGTTGGTTATTCGGACCATACGCCCGGTATTTATGTGCCACTGGCTGCAGCGGCAATGGGAGCGTGTGTGATCGAGAAACATTTCACGCTTGATAAGAGCCTCCCCGGTCCGGATCACAGGGCATCCTTGGAACCCGATGAACTGGAGGAGATGGTTCGGGGCATACGTCTGGTCGAAAAGGCGCGAGGTTCATCTGTAAAGGCTCCGGTGGCGTCGGAACTTGAAGTGCGGGATGTTGCGAGGAAGAGTATTGTGGCGAAGGTTGATATTCTAGCGGGTGCTGTTATCACTGAGGATATGCTGGCTTTTAAGAGGCCGGGGACTGGAGTGGCGCCGAAGGAAATAAATATTCTTGTTGGAAAAGTTGCGAAACATAATCTCAAAAAAGATGAGTTGATAATAATTGAAAACTTGGAATGAAGAGGGTAAATCTCCTAAAATCATATTTGCTGGCGACCGAGATCTCTCTGTTTGGGTACTTGAATATTTAATTAAAAATGGTATTAAACCCCTTGCTCTTCTAATATCGGATGAAAAAAATGAGACGCATGCACAGGAACTGGTCACACTTTGCCATCATCTCGACAAATCACGGATATTAGTAGGGGAGCAAGTTCGAACAAAAGAATGTGAAAAACTTATTGATGAATTAAAACCCGATTTTATCATTTGTATACATTTTCCATATATTATTCCAAAAAGGCTTTTAGAAATCCCCAAACACGGAGTGGTAAATTTACATCCTGCATATCTTCCATATAATCGTGGATGGCATACTCCTACGTGGGCCATATGGGAAAAAACCGTTTATGGAGCTACTTTACATTTTATGAGTGAAAATGTAGATGAAGGGGATATAATCCATCAAAAACAAATCGAAATACTGCCGAATGATACCGCAGATACATTGTATGTACGTGTTAAAAAGTTGGAGTTAGATGTATTTAAAGAAGCTTGCCCATCTTTAATGTCTGGCAGCTATACCCGTAAGCCTCAAGAAACTGATAAGGGGAACACACATAAAAAAACAGGCATTGAGTCAATACAACGTATCAATTTAGATGAATGTATTAAAGCTGAGGATTTGATTAGACGTATTCGGGCATTGACTACGAATAATATTAAAGAATCTGCATATTTCGAAGATTGTGGTAAATTATACCGTATACAAATTTCAATCACAGAAGATAAATGAAACAATATCATTCAAAAGTAATGTGGGATAAAATGAAAATCGCAGTAATCACCGGAACCCGTGCTGAATATGGCTTACTTTATCCAGTTATGCGAGCAATCCAAAAGCATCCTGAATTAGATATTTCAATAATCGCAACAGGCATGCATCTCTCTCCTGAACATGGTTATACGGTGAAAGAGATTGAGAAAGACGGTTTTGAGATTGATGTTACCGTGGATATGCTCTTTAGCAATGATACGGGCGCATCTATGGCAAAATCAGTTGGGGTTGGTATAATAGGTATCACTCAAGCATTAGAACATATCAAACCTGACATCGTACTTGTCCTTGGAGATCGTGATGAGCCTTTTGCAGGTGCTATTGCTGCATCCCATATGAATATCCCTATTGCACATATCCATGGTGGAGATTCGACAACAGGAGGGTGCATCGATGAGGGTATCCGCCATTCCATCACAAAATTCGCACACATCCATTTCCCTGCAACAGAAGAAAGTGCAGATAGAATCGAAAAACTCGGAGAAGAACTGTGGAGAATTCATACAGTAGGTGCTCCAGGGCTAGACACGATTTTAAACACTGAACTCGTACCAAAAGAGCAACTCACAGAACGATACTCACTCAATGCCAACGAACCGCTACTACTCGCAGTCCAGCACCCGGTCACCACTCAGCCCGAAAATGCGGCCAACGAAATGCGAACAACATTGGAAGCACTCGCAGAGCTTGGGATGCAGACCATACTGGTGTATCCAAACTCGGATGCAGGTGGACGCTCCATGATAGAGGTAATAAAAGAATATGAACATCTTCTGTTCTTGCGTACATTCAAGAGTCTGCCACACATTGAGTACCTAAGCCTGCTGAACATCGCAGATACGCTGGTCGGGAATTCGAGCAGTGGAATAATCGAAGCATCGTCGTTCCATCTACCAGTGGTCAACATCGGAATAAGGCAAGAAGGGCGGCAACGGACAAATAATGTGATTGATGTGGCTT
>JAUVKD010000049.1 GCA_030596385.1 Methanosarcinaceae archaeon
AGTATATTGGATGTTGTGCCATTAAAGCCGTACACTGTGCCGTTAGCGACGAACTTGACGTCTACATCGGCTACTACGTTACCTGTGTTGGTTGCAGTGAACGTTGGATCAATTGTCGCAGTGTTGCCTGCAAGTACGTTATCGAAAGACGTATCGAGTGTATTCAGAGCAGTGTTCTGTGATCCTGTTACCGTCAATGAATATTCTCCAGGGTCAACTGCTGATGCAATTGATGCTAAAAACGCTCCGGCAATTACTACAAGAACAATAGCTATTGCTAATATTTTGTCATTCATTTTATTTCACCTCCTTTCATGTCTTTCATGAAAATAACACCTCTATTATACCTATATAATCTAACGCAGGCTGCCCCGGGGGTATTCGGACTCTTGCCTCATAGTGTGTGTTAGACCCTGCTGGAACCTTATCTGTCAAAACGGCTGTTGTTCCATCATCATTTAATGTGTTCCATACGGTGCTACCAAGTGCATAATTTGAAGCACTTATTACATACGTGCCGTTAACCAACCCGAATACCCCATCATAACTCGATGTAAAGTTTACACTCACCGTTGCATCTGCATCCCCGGTGTTGGTTAATACTAATGAATCAATTATAAAATTGTCCGTGAAATCCGTGCCCGCTTTATTCGCGGAGAAATTAGTCAAACTGGACGTAATTACTGTGTTTTGTCCGGCAGCTACTATTTGCGGAAATATACAAAACCCCATTCCGATAATAGCTATTATGGTTATTAATCTCTTCTTGCCCATAATCTTCTATACATCCTATTTTTATAGATAGACGTTTTTCCCCGGGCTCATTTTCTACTGCCATTGAGTATACTTATTATGGGAGATTTCGATAAACCCCGATATCAAAACACTCACATATAAGATTGGCGAAAATGTGGGTTAACATTTTATGATATGTAAGTAATACAATATATAAATATCCCTTTATGTAACTTTTAGAGGCAGTCACACTTTGGGGCACAAAATGTCACATGCATGAAAAACGGAATGGATGAAATCGTGCAGAGAAAACATCAATAATGGATGGATCACTCTATGGTGATTCTTGACGGACAACTATTGAACAATTATCTCATCAATTTTATTATATACTTTGAGATTATTATAATATAACAAAGTGAGGTATTTCATGGAACTTGGAAAAATTCCAACAGGTATTGAATCACTTGATTCACTAATAATGGGCGGTATACCGTCCGGTTCATTTGTAATGCTTGTAGGGGAAGTCGGGGCAGGCAATGTTGAATTTGCATACACTTCTGCCGTGAAATTGGTTAATTTAAAAAATGACCCAATTCTCCATGCATCTGTAAAAGAGCAGATCGAACGAGATGGTGTCGAATATCTGGTAGTTCCGGAAAAGATATGTTATATTTCATTTACCCGTTCAAAAAACGACGTACTTAAAGAGATTGCACGCTCATTCCCGCCGCAGTTTGCCAGAGTCTTCAGGGATAATATGTTCTTTAAGGACTTTTCATCACTTTATTACAGTGGTTCGGTCGCCCCTGCATCATGGTTATCGAATGCGGAAAAAATCGATCTATCCGTGTTAAAAGGCGGCGGAAGCAAAAAATTGCTTGAAGAGTTAATATCATTTCTTGATGCAAATGCACCGCATAACCTGGTAATTATCGATTCTATCACAAATCTTGTACGTGCATGTTCTGACACAGTTGAATGGTTTGATCTGGTATCGTTCCTTTCTATGCTTCAACGGGTTTCTAAAAGATGGGACTGTCTTATCTACGGTCTGATGACCGCAAATATATTTGAACCAAGTAAAGAAACCGAAATATTGGATTGTGGGGATGGAATAATGGTATTTGATTGGTATATCAAGAGTACATTTCAAAGGCAACAGACAATGTATGTGAAAAAGTTCAGGGGTCTTATGCCGCACATGGCAAAGGATAATCTTGCAACCTTTGAAACCAATGTTACAAGCCTTGATGGATTTAATGTTACTAACGTAAAACGGATATCCGGAAAAAGATAGATATATGAAATGCTTATAAATGATTGGAGTTATATAATTATAGGAGTGTAAAATGATTCGACAAAGTACAGGAATTCCCGGACTAAATGAAATGCTGGGAGGGGGATTGCCAAGTGGGCAAACTATTGCAGTGATAGGTCCGGCAGGTAGTGGAAAAACGACTCTTGCACTCCAATTCATATGGGATGGTCTTACTAAAGATGAATTGTGCATGTTTCTCAGTCTCGAAGAAAATGAAAATAAATTGATTGAAACTGCATCAAAATACGGATGGGATTTTAAAAAGTATCTCGATGCCGGCACACTGTCCCTGATCAAACTGGATGCGTTGGATATTACAAATACAATAACACACTTAAAAACCGATCTTCCGCATATCATGGATTCAACCGGTGTCAGCAGAGTTGCAATTGATCCGTTCAGCATAATCGAAATGGCATACGAGAACGAGCGTGAAAGACGAGTTAATATATTTGATCTGTGCAGTACCCTGAATCAAACAGGTGCTACGACCATGATCACATCCGAAATTGGCTCAGACATGCACAGTTCAGTGTATAAGGTTATTGAACATGTGGTTGATGGTGTGATACTACTTCATCGCATACGTGAAAGTGAATCAAGGAATGTATTGCATGCAATTGAAGTTGTCAAGATGATCTGGACAAACCATTCAAAAGAAATTAAACCATATGATATCACACCTGCAGGAATGAATGTTCATGTAAGATCTAAGATGTATTAAATTGAAAATATATTAGATGAGGGTTATGTTTAATGTCAGATAAGAACAAATTCCAAAAACTTGCCGAAGGTTTGTTGGGGATAAAAGCCGCACCGGAAGAAAAAGCGGAAGTCGTCGAAGCAGGAGATGAATTTACACCGGAATCGATCGAAGAAGTGACACCTGCACCCGAGCTTATTGAAGAGGTAACATCCGAACCAATCCCGATCGAAGAGATGGCGGAACCCGAGCCTATTGAAGAAGTAACATCCGCATCAATGCCGATCAAAGAGATGGCAGAACCGGAGCCTATTGAAGAGGTAACATCCGCACCAACGCCGATCGAAGAGATGGCGGAACCGGAGCCTATTGAAGAGGTGACATCCGAACCAATCCCGATCGAAGAGATAGCGGAACCGGAGCCTATTGAAGAAGTGACATCCGAACCAATCCCGATTGAAGAGATGGCGGAACCCGAGCCTATCGAAGAAGTGACATCCGAACCAATCCCGATCGAAGAGATGGCGGAACCCGAGCCTATTGAAGAAGTGACATCCGAACCAATCCCGATTGAAGAGATGGCGGAACCCGAGCCGATTGAAGAGATCGCACCTGTACCCACTGCGGTTAAGGAAGATGTTGTCATAACACCGGTGCCAACACCGAAAATTGAAACGGTAGTATCCAAAGAGACATCGTCTGCACCGGTATCCGGCAGCTCTCCTCTTGTAAAACCACAAATACCACCAGCCACGACCAACACAACATACGACCCCTTGTTGAATTTCTTAAGCTCCAACTTAATGCAAGAGATGCCGGAAGACATTGTATCAATTATGGTAAAAGCCACCCAACTTTTGAAAGCGGAAATTGTTACATTTGAATTCTTAGTGAAACAAAAAAACATGCGCGGGATTACGATATGTGTGGACCGCCCTGTTTCGTATTATATTAAATCATTAGAAAGCCGCAACATCGATTCGAGTAAGCTACAATTTATTGATGCTATTACAATATTCTCCGGTAAATCACCGGACAGATCAGTCAGTAACATCAGATACATAACAAACCCTTCTGATCTGACATCTCTTGATATCACAATTATGGATTCGATCGAGGCACTTGAAAAGGAAAGCGTTACAGATGGGGAGAAGTTTCTACTTATCGATTGTATTGCAGCACTTCAGCTTTATGCAGAACCTACAAGACTCGGTACATTTGTGCATGACCTTGCAGCAAAATTAAGGGTTTCAGGTGTTTACGGGGTGTTTTTCCTGCTGCATGAAAATAGTGATGGTATGCTTCATCACACGATCCAATCATTCTGTGACCAAAATGTGTCGCTTGAGAAACTATATACCTGAGATATTTGAGGTGAGATTATGAGTGTAAAGATGATACGAATGAAATCCGGAATTGAGGGACTTGATGAAATGATCGAAGGCGGTTATCCGTTTCCTTCAACAATCTTGCTTGCCGGGGATACGGGTTGCGGGAAGACAACATTTGCAATGCAGTTTCTTGCCGAAGGTGCAAAGGAAGGCGAACAATGCCTGTATTTTACAACATTTAGCGAGCCTGTACAGTGGATGCTGACTTTCATGCAGTATGATTTTATTGACAAGGAGTTTTTTGAGGAAAATATAAAATATGTCGACCTTGGAAGTCTGCTGAGAAATGTTTCATCTATCGAAGATATCCTTTCTATTATAGAAAATGAAATAACCAAATACTTGCCGCAGAGGATTGTTATAGACCCTATTACGGTAATCAAGAATATTGTTGATTCATTGTCTGATAGATCGAAATATAAGGATTTGCCTACAGCCAATGATTATCGGACATTTTTATATGATCTCTCAACAATGCTAAAAAATTGGAAGATTGTAACGATTTTGATAGGTGAGAGCAAGGTTGGTGAAATATATCCGTATGAGGTTGCATATTTAACGGATGGTGTTCTGATTCTCTATAACCTGGAAACGGAAAGCACACGGCAAAGATATCTTGAGGTACTAAAACTCAGGGGAACCAATCATACTACCGGAAAACAATATGCCACCATGTCCGAGAAAGGAATATCGCTACATCCGGAAATGGGATAATTTGACAAGGATCTTTTTAGGGATACTCTCCATGCCAACACTGCATTAATGTAATCCGAAATAATTCGACATGTGTAAAAGAAGTCGCGGGGGTATTATAGTATTACGACTCCAATCGACAAACAAGGTGAAACAACAGATCCAAATGAAGATACTGATGATGTAGAGTTAGTTGAGGCTGTGGTATCAAATAATGTTATATCGGATATTGTAGAGGGTGGGGAAAAAGCTGCAGGACCGGCGGTAGAACAGGCAAAGGTGGAACAGGCAAAGGTGGAACAGGCAAAGGTGGAACAGGCAAAGGTGGAACAGGCAAAGGTGGAACAGGCAGATGCGGGACTGGTTGCTGTAAAAAAAGCACCACAACAGCTGAATACACCATCAGTTAGAGATCGGACGCACAATAATAACCGCCACGACGGTATTATTGAAAAGATTGTCAGGAAAGTATTCCACACAGTCTATAAAAACATTGAATATACAGGTAAGGAATATTGTGAATATGATGTTGGAAAAGACAGTCCATTAGTTGAATTTGATGGTCTTGAAGGGTGTGTGGAAATCGATCGATACTGGGTGAAGGACCCCTTCATCCTGGTCGTGATCCTGCGTAATGACAGTTTGAATCAAAATGAATATCATGCCATTGAACCAAAGTTAACTACTTTTGAAAAAGTATTGCTTGAAACGTTGCACGAAGACTTAAAAGATATTTTGGTGTTGAAAGATATCGATGTAGAGATCGAAGGAAGTATCCAGATATTAAGTACCTGCATCAATGATATCCTTGACGAATATTCGATAAATATTAGTCCGAGATCTTTGCAAAAAATATTCTATTATATATGCCGGAATTTTATCCATTACGAAAGAATAAATTCTTTGATGCTCGATCCCAATATTGAAGACGTATCATGCGATGGTGTGGGTATTCCCGTATTTATCTATCATCGCAAGTACATGAACATGACCACGAACATTTGTTTTAGTTCCGCCACCGACCTTGACAAGTTCACTGTCAAACTTGCGCAGCGATGCGGCAAGCATATCTCACTTGGACAGCCAATTCTACATGCGACGCTTCCGGACGGGTCAAGATTGCAGGCAACGCTTGGCAAAGAAGTAACAACGCGCGGTAGTTCTCTTACAATAAGAAAGTTCAGGTCTGATCCTTTCACACCGATCGACCTTCTGCACTACGGCACCTGTTCACTTGATATTCTTGCCTATATGTGGCTTGCCATTGAGAACGGGAGAAGCCTGATCTTTGCAGGCGGTACAGCGTCCGGAAAAACATCATCATTGAATGCATTGTCGCTGTTCATTCCCTCACAGGCAAAGATCGTGACCATTGAAGATACCCGTGAACTCACATTGTTTAACGATAACTGGATAGCCGGAGTGACAAGGGAAAGTTACACAAAAGGAGGGGTTGGCGAGATCAATATGTATGACCTTCTCCGTGCAGCGCTGCGGCAAAGACCTGAATATATCATAGTGGGGGAAGTGCGAGGCGTAGAAGCACTAACCCTGTTCCAGGCGATGAACACCGGTCACACCACATATTCGACAATGCATGCAGGCAGCGTTGCTGAGGTTATCAACAGGCTTGAGAACGAGCCGATAAATGTCCCGCTCGTGATGATCAAGGCTTTGAACATCATAATCATCCAGGCTCTTGTATACAAGGGAAAAGAGCGCTTGCGCAGGTGTCTTTCTATCACTGAGGTTGTGGGGATCGATTCGACTTCCAATGAACTTCTTATA
>JAUVKD010000180.1 GCA_030596385.1 Methanosarcinaceae archaeon
GATTGGATGGACTGTTCACAACGATTATGCGTGTTTTGCTAGTTATGCTTTCTTGAATATCATACGGAGCAAATCCATTATTCGGATCAGTTGGCACCCATACGCTATCTGCGCCTGCAAATTTGATGCAGGGTTCATATGATACCCAAGCAGGATCGAACAGTAATGCCTTATCGCCATCGTCAAGTACTGACATCATAATTTCGAATATAGCCTGCTTGGCACCTGGTGTGACTAAAACATCCGATCCGGTAACATCCAGTTTGTTCTCTGTGCGCAATTTCTCGGCAATGGCACTCCTAAGTTCAGGAATTCCGTTGGATGGTGCATAATGTGTCTCCCCACGATACATTGCATCCGCTGCCGCATCACAAATGTGTTTTGGTGTGTCAAAATCAGGTTCACCAAGACTGAAACTAATTACATCAACACCATCCTGTTTCAGCTGGTTTGCAATATTTGTAATCTTGATCGTTGCCGATTCTTCCACACGTTTGAGTCTTGAAGATGTCATAATAACCACACTATTCCCATTTTTATATAATATTTGCTGAATAGTGATAAGTTCAAAGACGCTGAACAAGTTTAACGGCTGCTTCAACAGCACGCTTAGCGTAATCCACACGTTGGTGTGCTTCCATTCGAGTCATGCCGGGTCCTGCAATTCCGAGTGTCACAGGTTTTCCATATTCAAGTGCGAGATCCATAATCTTTCGGGAAGCCTGCTGAACAACGATCTCATCATGTTTAGTTGCACCTTCTATCACAGCACCAATGGTAACAACAGCATCGATATCGTCCCGCTCACAGAGTTTTTTGATCGCAAGCGGCATATCATAAACACCAGGAACTAAAATCGTCTCTTTTATATCCGCTCCTAAAAATTCAGCATGCTCTATCCCAAGAAGTTCCATCTGGTATGTAAGATCCCTGTTGAACTCAGCCACAACAAATCCTAAATTAATCGCCATGTATTATCTCCATTTATCCGTATCAATTTGAATGTTATCTATATTATATTAAATGAAAGTATTTTAAGATGCTGTTCAGTCCAATTGTGAATATTAGTGTTTGTTTAGCTGGTTTCTATTAAATGTCGATGCACATCTATTGTATAATTGCCATATTCTACTCAACAACCCAGCTGATGCGGTGCATTCCACTGTTGCTACACAACCAAATTCAAAAAATATGCAATCATATGCGCCTTGACAATCCGTGCAGACAGATACACTAAAGAGCGATTTAAATCTGTATGTTTATATATGCAGAGTAAGTGATGAAGGACAATCTTCGCGCTACTTGCGTATGATCACACCGTTTTTATTACAAACCCGTTTAACCAACTGTGTAATAACATGACAGTACACTTGCTAATCAAATACAAATATCACATCCGAACCTGTCCGACATCCTCAAATCCTTGCCTTTGCCCTGTTCCTGCGAGTTTTGTTAATTGCTCGGGCTTGAACAAAAGCCGGATAGCATTTAAAGCATGTTCGCGTGCACGGCTCTCCATTAGGAATGCAAGTTCACGCTCATCCTTTGCCTCATCTTCGTGCACAAACACCTCAATGATATGCGTATTTGTCATAAGCTGTGCAGTAATTAATCCCATTGAAGCTTCATGCGCACATATTTTATCCTTTTCCTGTGCACCTGGCATACCAAGCGCTATCACGATATCGCATCCTTTTTCTTCGATTAGTTTTTTGGATGCGACAGGAAGATCCTTAATACCTGGTACGGTGGTGCGCATTATCTTCACTGACAAATTCTGCTGTATCTCATTGATTGCCGCACGTCCCATATCAAAGCGTGCGAATGTAGTATCCACAATTCCTATTATTGGCATATTAACTATTACTCTAATTTCAGCTCTACTTCTAAATTTAACTTGAATAATTTGAATAACTTGAACTCACATTCACAGAAACGTATCCAAAACATTGGTTGCTGCCTGGATACCGGCTCCATGGTCAAATATTACACCGCGTTTTATAAGCACGGTCTCAAGTTCCTGAATTGTAATAAGTATATCACGTGCTGTAAAGTTACCCATACTTCCGATCCTGAATATTTTGTTGCCCAGCCTTGCCTGACCACCTGCGATAACGATTCCTCGTTTAAGCATGTCTTTTTTTATATCATTGCTGCCGACACCTTCAGGTGTTTTCATAGCAGAAACAGTATTTGAATAATTACTGTGTTCATTCAATTTAGGCAGCATATCGATTCCCATGGCAGCAACTGCTGCACGGATAGATTTTGAACCTGTTCTGTGGCGTTTTATCCTTGCATCCATTCCCTCTTCTTTAACTATATTAAGTGCATCCTGAAGCGCAAAGAATAATGGGATAGCAGGTGTATATGGGGTCTGTGTGCTCTCCTTGTCAGCACTCTTTTTGTATGCTTTAAGATCAAGATAATATGGCATCCGGTCCACATCATCCATTGCTTTAAACGCACGTTCACTTACTGATACCATCGAAAGGCCTGGCGGTGCTGCCAGGCATTTCTGTGAGCCTACAATTGCAATGTCAATTCCCCACTTATCAACCTCGACAACATCTCCGCCAATTGATGTTACACCGTCCATAATGAACAAGGCATCGTATTTCCTTGCAAGTTTTCCAACCTCTTTTGCCGGGTTCATAATGCCTGCAGAGGTCTCGTTGTGTACCAATGTGACAGCCTTGGCGCCTTCAGATAGTTTTTCCTCGATAATTCCAAGATCAATACCCTCGCCCCATTCAAATTCCAGAGGCACCACGTTTCCGTATCTGCCTGCAATGTCTTTGAATCGCTCTCCGAATTTACCGTTCTCAATAGCAACGATCGTATCATCCTTATTGATGATGCATCCAATAGCGGCTTCCATTGATGCACTACCGGAACCGCTGATAACGAAAATATCATTCTGTGTTTTAAAAACATCTGCCAGAATTTCGCGGCAGTCATCATACATTTCAGAAAATGCTGCACCTCTGTGGTTTATCATTGGTTTTGCCATAGCACGGAGTGTTCTTGGAGCAACCGGAACAGGACCGGGCATCATTAATAGTGTATCTTCCAAATCCATAATTATTCTTCCAATTTATATAATATATATGTTAACATATAAAGTAATGCAGTGCGAGTTCGTACATACTCCTTTTTTGAAAGGGCATATATGTTAATATAACCTACTCAAAAAGTCGGCCAAGAGGGATAACAAGCACAGAATATTGGATTATGTTCCCGCGTATTACCCTCTTATCTTTTTAAGTATACGAATCAGTACGTTTTTGACATATAAATAAATGTGTACATGGAAGGGGTCAATACATAACACAGTGTTTCATTTGCAAAGTAAGAGTCAATACATGGTCAGCAATTCCCGCTTTATGATTTTGTTTATATCCAAGCTGTCTGAAACTATACTGTCGCTCGTCATTGATTTGGTTTATGATATGACGAGTAAAAGCATATAATGTCATAAAATTATCACGAAATA
>JAUVKD010000224.1 GCA_030596385.1 Methanosarcinaceae archaeon
AATCGTACCTTCAGCAGATTCGATACATATATTTTCCTTTCCATCCATATAAATGCGAATAATTCCTCCTGATTCGGAAACTGTGACTGCGATTGCAACGGTGTCCCTTGTAATTGCAGCGGCAGAAACAAGACGTCCGCCGAGTCCTTTGTCAATTACAATATCCTTCGCATCAACATCAAGATACCTGCCTGCGGATTCGATGATACCCTCTTTAGATATAATAAAAACCCCGTCAAGTTGGGCAAACTCTTTAACAGATTCCCAATTTTTTTTGTTCAGGATATCCCTGTCTCCTTTCGTATGTCCGGCATAGGGGTTTAAGATCATCTGGTGTGACCGTTTCATCACTTCATCCACATCTGATACGATAAATGCAGTGCCGACCTGTTTTCCTTCACGTCCGGTTGTAGCAACATCAAAAGCAATTGTGAGCACTGCTCTTATGACATCGGGCGATAATCTCTCCTCACACTCCTGCATTGTTCTACTAAATGAATTATCACTGAGATCATGTATTACAATGGCAATGGAATCCTTTGTACCGATGATTCCAACAACAATTCCGAATTTTAATTGTCCGAGCATCTGTTCCATCGCTGCCGTATTCTCAATATGTTCGATCTTCGTAGCAGTTTCCCGGGTAACCATATCAAAAAATTCGTTGGTATGTTGCTTCTTATCGATGCCCGATGAGATCAGGTTGTCTATTAAACTCTTTGATTTTATTGATGCAAAATAAACCGGAATGCTTGTGGATATCTCATCAAACCGGAAATCTCCTGATACCAGTATCGCAGAAGCCTTTAATTTTTCATCTAAACGTATTGCTGACCTTACAATTATATTGATAGTATCCATTTCATCCCCGGATGGTACTGAACTATTTGTACTATTATTAACAATTTAATAACCATTAACGTGTACGATATAATTGTACTTCCTCATAAATATATATTTAGGTCGAACGACCGGAAATAGGCGATGAAAACGTATCGAATAAAGCATCAATCAAGGTAAATGCATGATAAGAACTTTTGTCGCAGTAGATTTTCCGCAGGATTATGTGAGAAAGATCGCTCAAGTCCAGTCAAAATTCAAGGACTTCAATATAAAATCCGTTGATCCGAAACTGGTTCATATCACACTAAAATTTTTGGGGGACGTAAATGAGAACAGGATAGAACAGATTGCAGAGGCACTAAACGGGATAAACATGCCGTCATTTGACGTGAAGATTAAGAATATCGGTGTATTTCCAAAGCCACAATATGTAAAAGTAATATGGCTTGGTGCAGAAGGCAACTTCGAAGAACTGCATGACAATGTCGAGTCAGTACTCAAGTCGTTCAAATTCAAAAAAGACAGGAATATTTACACTGCCCACGCGACACTTGCCCGTTTGAAATACATGCCAAAAAGAGACAAGGAAGCATTCTTCAGAGTTCTTAATGAATTAAAGAGTATAGAGATCGGCAAATTTCATTTAGATACAATCAAACTCAAGAAAAGCACACTGACCCCGGAGGGTCCAATATATGAGACCTTGCATGAAGTACAGTTAAAATAAGTAGCGTATCACATTCATATCTAAAAAACTCAATATCGATCTGGTTAAATTGAATTGTACAATATGGCATATCATCAATACCGCGATGAGGAACTCTTGTACATCAGGCAGGTCTTGATGCACTGCTGCTAAGTAATATTCCAAACTCCACAGACCAACCGGTATGTATTAGTAGTTGACTTTCATAGCATCACAAATAATTATAAGGATTGGTTGAAAAACGTGGTGTTAAGTACAATATTTCCATTTTCATTATTCAAGCGAAAAGGCAACGAACAGGAGTTATGTGCATATAAAGCAAAGCACACAAAGAACCAAAAGTCGATATTGATCAATTGCAGGGATTGTGACGGCGATTCGACATTGAACAATGAGACATGTCGCAGAAACATTTTTTCCATACTCCTGACAGAACCCCTCGTAGACAGAATTGTGCTATCGCACTTATATGAGAGGGATTATGAAGGAAATGACCTCAAATTGCTCTATTCATTTGCGCGTTTACAGGACTACCTGAACTCTTACAGCAGTGTGGAAGTCATAGCATGCAACTGCGTCCAGACGCTGCGGCAGGAATGTATGCACAAAAGGAAAGAGTTGATCGAATCCATTATTGAAACAGCACGAAAAGATCCGGTCAAGGCATATCATTCTCTTGCACAGCCGTTTGACAAAACCGGAATAAAACCAGTCGGTCAAGCGGAACATTCCGGATGTATCAACTGTATCAATAATTTCACCGCAATAATTGATGAGATGCGGGGAGTGGCATCGGGACTTAAAAGCAGTATTACGAATTTTGACCTTGATTTGAACCTTGATACAATATCATTTGACTATGACAAACATGTAAAATCCCATGTAAGGCCTGTATTTTCCACATCACGTATCTATACCGAACCACCGGAAAACACGACATTCCTGGAATGTTATGATGTCAAGCACAATGATGGGCGTACTCTGGAGGTATCCATATACGAACTTACGGACAGGCCTGAAAAATTGTATGTCATAACACCTATTGAATATAACCTGA
>JAUVKD010000089.1 GCA_030596385.1 Methanosarcinaceae archaeon
ATTGTGAAATATAAAGGTACGTCTACTGCTTCCGATTATTAGGAGAGATTTGTTGGGATTTTACGTTTCTTTGAAAGTCAAGATAGACACAAATAAACAGATTTTCGCCATCGTTATCCAGTTTTTAGTATGGCTGAATAGTTACCTATTAATTATATACAAGAAGAAAATGCTCAATTAATTCGCATTAACTTCATGCACATAATTCTATGTATCATATTATTAAATATGGATTATCCATTCACGCGACATACAATGCACACAGACACGCTCCACGCTTTTCGATATCCTTGTCGCGGTGTGAACATGGGCATATTAGTGCTTTATCCTTTTCCTTGTCACCGATCGTAGCCCTACATCCACAGTATGGTTCACCCTTTTCACGTTTGTTGTTCGAGATAGCCTTAATCGCCATCACAACAATATCATAATCCGGATTCAATTTATATCCACTTTCCTTTGCATTTATCTTTGCCGATTCATATATTTCTGATTCAATATCGTTTGAAAATTCCACATTAATCTCTCCTTTATTGTGTATTGGTTATTTACTATAAGAATCATTTCCCTTTTGTTAATTCTGCCATCTTTGCAAGTCTGCCCCCCATCTCGCGGCACGAGCCCAATGCATTCTCATCAGGTATAAATTTTACCTGCAATCCCGGTTCCACAACTTCAAAGCCCGCAGCAGCCAGTTCTTTTTCAACTGCTTTTACAGCCCCTCCGCCCCAGCCAAATGAACCGAACGCAACCGCTTTTTTGTTTTTTGGTCGCAATCCCTTTAGATATGTTAAAAATCCTGCAACCGAAGGATAAATACCATTATTGAGCGTAGGTGAGCCAACAGCGATCACCGGTGCTTCCAGCACCTCTTTTATAATCGTACTCCAGTCGTTCTTCTGCAGGCTTAAAAGTTTTACATCCACACCAGTAGCAATTATACCATTTACCATTTCTTTTGCCATTCGTTCAGTGCTTTTCCACATTGTGTCATAGATTATTAGCACCTTTGGTACAGTTTTAGCATTTGCCCACCGCTCATAAGCAGCAATTACCTTATACGGGTCTTTTCGCCATATCATTCCGTGGCATGGAGCGATCATATCTATCTTAATACCAAGTTCCTCCACCGTATCCAGATACTTGAGCACCTGTGAGCCGAACGGCATCAGTATATTGGCATAATATTCCGCAGCATCTTCCATAATATCACCAACCTCATCATTAAACCGATGGGACGATGCTATGTGCTGTCCAAAAGCATCATTTGAAAGAAGTATATTATCCTCTTTGATGAATGTATGCATACTATCAGGCCAGTGCAGCATTGTAGTTTCAATGAACATCAATGTTCTGGTGCCAAGGTTTAACTCACTGCCGGTTTCAACAATATCAAAATTCCAGTTCTGACATCCGGCACCATGGTAGTGATTACACAACCCATCCCTGCCGCGCTTTGTGGCAATGATCTTAGCATCAGGAATTAATCTCATAATCGCAGGCAAAGAGCCTGAATGATCCATTTCCACATGGTTCGATATCACATAATCGATTCTTGAAGGGTCGATTATCTTTTGGATCTGCTTGATCATCTCTCCTGCAAAATGCGATTTTACAGTATCCACAAGTGCAATTTTCTCATCAACGATCAGGTATGCATTGTAAGTGGTTCCCTTTGGAATCACATAACCATGAAAATCACGGATGTTCCAGTCAATAACACCTACCCAGTACACGCCTTTAGCCAATCTCACCGGACTGTCTTTATTTGTCACTACCCATACCTCCCAATAAACTTAATAAAATCTATGTCTGCATCCTGAATTGCGTAGAATATTCAAGGAAATCATCTATAAGTTCATAATGCCCTCTCTCAAAAGATGCGAGTTCATCAAAAAAATCACGTTGGATTTTGTTGTCGGCACGTTTTGAAAGTTCGGTATAGAAATATTCACTTTTTCGTTCAAGACGAAGCGCTGCTAGAAGCACACCAACCTCACCCAGACGGTCACCCGTAAACTCCATGGAAAACGAAGGTCTAAAATCCGGCGTTTTGGATTTGATGTCGGATACCAGATTCTCCATATATTTTCCTTTACCCGTATTCTTAAGATATTTCCTCAGGTAACCAGCATGATTTGCCTCTTCTGCCGCCAGGTAATTATACAATTTAACCGCTTCTGTGTTTTTTGTTTTTGATGCTTTTTCAATATAGAACTCTATTCCCTGCTCTTCTATAGAAACTGCTATCCCAAGCACATCATCAAACATTTCAAATTCGTCAAGAATTCCGGATATTTCTTTTAGTACATCTCTCATATGTAATCCCTGTTTGTCCTGCTTATTTTTCATTATAAATAAGTGTTAATCCTGCAAAAATGTAATATTGGAAATGCCCGATTATTCCTGTAACCATTATAATAACCAGCAACTGCACTGACACAAGTCAAAAGACCCATATCTATTAACCCGGCCAATATACTCATTTTTGGAAAGGAGCAATGTTTAAATGCTTAATAAATGATTCAACTTGACACTTAAATATCTTTCCACAGCAGATCTCATAGTAATATTTAATAGCGTTATTCGACCTATTATCTATTGCATGTCCAATCTCGCTTTGCATAAACGAGATAATGATTCGTGGATTTAGAAAGTCTTTTATAAAACATTGAGTAATGAGGATGAAGATTAAAATTTCAATTTAATTACAATAACATTGAGTAATCATTTTTAAAAATGGGGACACATCCATGGATAATATCAAAATTGCGATTGCAGGTCTTGGAAATTGTGCGAGTTCACTTATTCAGGGAATTGAATATTACAAAAATAAAAACATCAGTAATGCAATTGGCTTGATGCACTGGGAAATTGGCGGCTACACTCCCGGAGATATTGAGGTTGTTGCCGCATTTGACATCGATAAAAGGAAAGTTGGAATGGATGTTGCTGATGCAATATTTCAATTACCCAACTGCACCACTGTCTTTTGTGAGAATATCCAAAAAACCGGAACCATTGTGAAAATGGGTCAAGTCCTGGATGGCATGGCAGATCACATGAAAGATTACGACGAAAAACACTCTTTTATCCTTGCTGATGAGATTAGCTTATCAAAGGAAGATGTCGTGAATGAATTAAAGATATCCAAAGCAGAGGTTCTCTTGAATTATCTTCCTGTAGGTTCTGAAAAAGCCACACGGTTCTATGCCGAATGCGCACTTGAAGCGGGTGTGGCATTCATAAATAACATGCCCGTATTTATAGCAAGTGATTCCACATGGGCTAATAAATTTTCGGATGCTGGCATACCAATAATCGGCGATGATATAAAAGCTCAACTTGGTGCCACCATTACACACCGTACTCTTGCAGACCTGTTTAGTAAAAGGGGAGTCAAGTTAGAGCGGACATACCAACTCAATACAGGCGGTAATACCGATTTTCTCAACATGCTGAACAGGAACAGGCTTGCTTCAAAAAAGATCTCAAAGACAGAGGCAGTACAGTCTGTCACTGCACAAAGACTTGATGATGACAACATCCATATCGGACCAAGTGATTATGTTCCATGGCAAAAGGACAATAAGGTTTGTTTCCTTAGAATGGAAGGAAAACTATTTGGGGATGTGCCAATGGATATTGAACTACGCCTTTCAGTAGAAGATTCTCCGAACTCCGCAGGAGTGGTCATTGATGCTATAAGATGCTGCAAACTTGCACTTGAGCGAGGGATAGGAGGTGTCCTTTATTCACCATCTGCATATTTTATGAAGCATCCTGCAAAACAATTCACGGATGATGAAGCGTTCAACATGACTGAGGAGTTTATCGCCGGAATACGGGATATGTAAAATATTATTAGCCGACCTTCCAGACGCTGGAATAACACCATGGTTATAAATGGCGGGTGCAATTATCCTATATATGAGAAAATCATTATATTAGAAAAGGGTTAGATATACCGATTGCTGACACGAAGTGAATATGTGTTATAGAAGATTATATTGAATTATTAGAGTCAGCAAATCGATCAAGTGAATCAATCGCTACTCTTTAGTCGACATTAGGGGTGGAAATAGGTGAGGTCGCAGTTTGTTGATATTGATTTGTGATATCCAGGCCGATCTTGTCGCCACGGGTAAAGTGTTAAAGCATAATGAAAAGTTTAATTAAGATTAATATCAATACATCAGAATATATCACTAAAGTTTCATGGAATAAAGGTGCGTATTATGGCAAAAATTATGGATAAACTATTTGGCAGTGGCACAAAATCTAAAAGTGGCGTTGATGAGTATACAGAACTTGATCTTGGGAAATACCAGGAAATATTGGATAGCGAACCTGCAGAGACATACATAAGGGTTGCGGAACTTACACATTTTAATGAACTGCCTGGTCTTAAAAAAGAAATATATGATGGAAATATTTTGATGATTGATATCTCGAACATAAAGGCTGATAAATTATTACTTGACCGTGCGTTAAAGGACTTAAAAGATGTTGTTGCAGATGTTCGCGGCGATATTGCAGGTATCAAGGATGATCAGGTGCTTGTGACCCCATCAGGCATCAGGATCGATAGATCAAAGATAACCGGATCACGATATTGACTACTATGCAAAATCCTGTACAAAACTTTGAAACGCTCACAACCTGTCCCCTGTGCCATGATGACTTGGTTATTAAATGGAAAAGCGACAACATTCCTTTTTTTGGCGAAGTGATGTACATCACTGCACTTTGTAAGTGCAGTTTCAGGTTTGCGGACACAATAATCCTGACGCAGAGAAAACCTGTGCGTTATGAACTGATGATCGATAATGTTGACGATCTCAATGCAAGAGTGGTTCGTTCCACTTCCGGAACTATACGGATTCCTGAACTTGGTATCGATGTGGAACCGGGTACGGCATCCGAATCATATGTGACCAACATTGAGGGCGTGCTGGACAGGATACAAAATGTGGTCGTAATGGCATCTAAATGGGTCAAAGACGATGAGAAAAAACACGCACTCAGTCTGGAAATTTTGAAAAAACTGGACGGGGCAAAGTTAGGTAAGCAAAAACTCAACATCATTATCGAAGATCCTCTTGGCAACAGTGCAATAATATCAAACAAGGCGGTTTCCAAAACGCTTACACAGGACGAATCAAAAGACCTAAAGACAGGTATGATCGTGTTTGATATAGATTCATCTGAAATGTCTGTAGATACATCTGATCTTGCAAAGTCGATTGGGGAATAACTTTACCTGTTCTTTTTCCAAGTATATAAGGGAACTCACAAATAATAATTTGCCCATTTTCCCCACCGGAGTTACATATTAATTTTATATCAAATGACAACTGGTAGAAATACCAGTGTCTTAACAACTTAATTATGGGATATAATGCTTGGACAATTTCTCATCA
>JAUVKD010000073.1 GCA_030596385.1 Methanosarcinaceae archaeon
TCGGAATTCCAAGACATTAAAAGACAACTCCACATCGACGGAGGATACATGCAGGGCCAGACGGTCCCGCTCAATTTCAGCACAATGGACAACGTCCAATCAAGTTACCCGCTAAAATTAAATATGCACATCCCGGACAAAACGATTGCGATAAATGCATGTTATATCAGTTTCGACCTCGAGGCGTTCCGAGCATTCAGCGCAACGACCACAGGTGAATCAGCACATACTCATGAAGTAACAATCGCGGCGCATACGCACTCATTAAATATGTGGAATTACAGCGACAGTTTTGACACATATCTTATAGGGATGGAGGACCGAGGTGGACTCGGGAAGGTCATGGCGGAGGCAGTTGGTGGACCATCTGCAGCAACCAGTGAAAGTGGAGGAAGTAGCACACCGACATCTGCAGCAGGAAGCGAACACACTCATACACCCGAATACGGGATCATGGAAGACGGGGATAATAGCCCGTCGATCACCATTGAGATTAATTCAGTTGACAGGACTAGCGCATTGGGCGGACCGTGGACCACAGACCAAGAAGAGATTGACATCACGGCATACATTCAGTCAACAGGTAAACACACAATTGAATTATTAAGCACCCAGCGAACACGGATCCAAGCGGACGTGTGGGCTCAGGTATTCATACAATCAACATGAGGAGAGTATAATGGCAAATATAATATTTCCAGATGGCACATTATTAAAAGATTTAGTTGGAAATCGGAATGTATTCTCATCAGATCCATCGACGAGTGTTGGCGCCGGGGAAATCATATATCAAACGACAGCAGCGACTTTGAAAGTCAACACACAGACAGTTGACCCAACTACAAATCCAATATGGACTTCCGTTGGGAATGGAGGAGTAACAGATCACGGGGTGTTAACTGGATTGGCAGATGATGATCACACACACTATTTACTGGCAAACGGCAGCAGATCATTGACAGGTGATTTAACTTTCAATAAGTCGGCACCTAGTATAATATTCGATACAAATGATTATATCCAATATGATAAATCACAAAACACCTTCATCTTCTATATAGCTGGTTCGAATAAGTTGTATTTATCTGCTACAGATTTAATTGCCCAGACTAATATTGCATTCTTAAAAACTGACCCTGTATTACAATTTGATAGTTATGACTATTTTAAATACATCAACGCATCAAATGCATTACAACTGTTTATTGCAAGCACGATTGAATATGAATTTACAGCAAGTGCACTAGATTTAAAAAACAATTCACTTAATAATGCTAACATTGCTGGAACCAATGCAGCAACATTTAAAATAAATCAAGACAACGCCGGAGCAGAAGCAAGTGCAATTGAATTCGATCGGGGTTCCGAAGCCACTGCAGCACGCATACATTGGTCTGAAGCGAATGATAGATTCACATTCGAAGAAGTTACAGGATCAACACTTGCAGAAGTGCGTGCAAAACAACTTGATGTGCAAGACCAGATTAATCTTGATGATACAGTCGGGACAGTCATGATAAAAAAGAATGATTCAACTGGTGACATGGAATTACAGGTTGCATCTGGGGATTCGATTGTGTTCAAGGCGGTGTGATTGAAGGTGACATTTTATGGATGGCCAATAATTGATAGAGCCTCATGGTTATCGTCATCGAGGTTTTACATATGGACTGATATATCTGTTCCAAATGATGGATATATTACAGAATTTCATGTATACCCATATAGTACAGGAACAATAACGTTCTGTGTCTTACGAGATATTGGCACACAATACCAAATTATACACTCAGAAGCATTTTCTGCAGCAGCGGGTGGAGCACGTTCCAAAACTGGACTTTCACTAAATGTCTGTTCTGGTGATTTAATAGGATATTATTTTACAGCAGCCGTCGAAGAAAATACATATGGCTCTGGCACACAAGCTAATTATCTTATGTATGGTCCAACAAGTGGGGTGCCACCAACAACAACAGACAAATCAGACTGGAGTGCAGGTTCAATAAGCATTGTATCTGCTGGATATACGCTTGAGACATCAATTTCAGATTACTATGTTAAAGCCACAGGAGGTTCAGATTCGAATGGAGGGTCATCTTGGTCAGATGCATGGGCAACAATAAACAAGGCAGCAACGACTGTACCGGATGGGACAACTGTGCATATCGGATTTGGAACTTACAATGCAGAACCAGCAAATAATGATATAGCACCAGTGAATGCAGGAGCAGTTGGAATCAAATATTCACCGGAAACTGCAACAACTGGCGGCGGAACTGGTTCAGTGATAGTAGAAGTGAATTAAAAAGTGAATAAAATCATTTTGTTGATAATGTAAATTCATCCTTGGTATCAGGATGGGCAAGCACCAATTCCTCTATACTATCAAATACAACATCTGGATTATGATTGAATGGTTGGATTGATAAAATAGTACATTCAAACGGAATATTGAAAGGTAAAATCAACCAAACGTGTGCATATCTATCTTCCGTTCGATACCGAATTCCAATCTGAGTGTCGATCCCATACCTATTAAAAAACTGTTCTTGGTCAGCAACCATGTTCGAACAGTCATACACGTTCTCTTCGTAGATAATTATTTGGTGAACTGATAGACATACCCAAATAAGTAAAATTCCAATAACCGCCTTCTCTACCAAATCCCACATCTTACTCATCTCTTCTTCATTTCCTCATCGATCTTTGATTGCACAAACCCCGATAGTTTTTTATGGTTTTTATCAAGCCATGCATTCTGGTCATCTCTTATCGTTATATTCTTATGAATCATATACACTTAATACACCTTATACACATATATAGTTTATCATATTAGAAGACTCCTTCCTCGGAACGAAGTGACAGGTGGGAGATGAACAACGTTATAGCAATAACTATATATATTGCTAAAACAATATACAACTATGCTCAAAACGTATAAATTTAGATTGTATCCAACAAATGAACATATAAACAAGTTCACTCAACAATTCGGAGCTGTGCGATTTGTATACAATTATGCGCTTGAGCAAAAAATTAAAGTGTATGAAAATGAAAATCGATCACTGTCACGTTTCGATTTGAATAAAATGTTACCGGAACTGAAAAAAAAAAATGAATGGTTGAAAGAAACCAATGCGCAATCTTTACAGGAAGCAAACATTGATTTGGAATCTGCATTCACCAAATTTTTCAGGGAAAAGAAAGGATTTCCGAAATTCAAATCACGGAAACATCCAGTCCAATCGTTCCATATTCCTCAGCACTATTCAGTCGATTTTGAAAATAATACAGTTAAACTTCCAAAAATCGGAATAGTGAAAGCAAAGTTACATCGACGATTTAACGGTATTTTGAAAACAGCGACAGTATCCGGTAACCGTGCAGGACAATATCACATTAGTATTTTAGTTGATGACGGCAAAGAAGTTCCAACAAAACATTTATTTGATGAACAAACAACGGTTGGTGTTGATGTCGGACTCAAACATTTTGCTACCTTGTCGGATGGAACTAAGATCAATAATCCTAAATACTTACAATTATCATCATTTAAACTTTCAATCTTACAGAGGAGATTATCAAGAAAACAAAAGGGATCTAACAATCGGAATAAAGCAAAAGTGAAAGTTGCTAAACAACATTTGAAGATAGCAAACCAACGTAAAGATTTTCTACACAAAACTACATCAAAACTTATCAGCGAGAACCAAGCAATTGCTGTAGAAACTCTGAATATAAAAGGAATGCTTAAGAATCATTGTTTAGCGAAATCAATCACAGATGTGTCATGGAGTGAATTATTCCGGCAACTCGAATACAAAGCGGAATGGTGTGGTAAGACTGTTCTTAAAATTGGACAGTTTGAACCATCTACAAAGATTTGTAATGTTTGTGGCTACTATAATCGTGAAATGACACTATCGGTTAGAGAGTGGAAATGTCCTGATTGTAATGCAGTGCACGATAGAGACATCAATGCTGCATTAAACATTAAGACATTTGCACTCCAAAAACAAAACTTACTCACCGTAGGAACTACGGGATGAGCCTGGGGACTCACTGACAATAGTCAGGGGTATGAATCAGGAAGCACCTTCCTCGTTGCTCTGCAATCGGTGGGTGTAGTTCACATAAATACCAACAACCATATAATATAAATACCAACAACCATATTATATCATTATGGCTATAAATATTATAAATATTGATAAGTTAGAGAAAGCGGTAGAAGAGACAGTCGGAACTGATGGATCTAAAATGGTCACAATCTATTCTAAAGACGGGCTCAGGGTGCTTCATTATTTTGAACATACGGTCCCCCAATACAGCAAAGGAATCTCTGCAGCAATCGCGATGGAAGATGAATTAAAAATCAAACACCCGGAGGAGTGGGCTGCGGTTTCAGAATATATTGGACCAAGCGCCGGAGGACTGAAAGACAGATGGACTCCGGAACTTGGGATCATTGACGCCGATGCACTATGCGCGGCAGATAAGAAAGTCAAGACGAGAGACGGTCGACTTGTATCAGTGTATAGCCCACGGGTTGCTGCAGTAATGAAATACATAATGAAGACCACACCACAAGTCACGATCAGCAAAAAGTCAGCAAAGATCCTCGAAGCAGGACTCGCCCGGAAGTACCCGGGCCTATTCTAATTCTTTTAGATAATTATATATATCCTCACATCCTTGGTTAATGTGCACGGAATGTAAAACCAACCGACACGCATGCTGTGCACACATTGTGCACACATATTGTGCACACGCTGTGCACTGTGCACAGGGTTGGGCGACTCTCCGCGGGGAAAGCCAAAAAAAGCACCCACTTTATAAATCAACATATAAGCAAACAAAAAAAGCACACAAACGACTAAACAAATTTAAGAACCCGATAAAATTAAGTTCGGACACTAGTAAGGTGATGAGATTGTTACTATATCAATTAGTTTATACTAAAAAAATAAATATCGTTTTTTTATCAATAACCAAAATAATACACAGGATCACACAGGACCCTGTGCACAGTGCACAACGTGTGCACAGCACCATAAACCGGAGATAAATGATGGACAAACCAAAAAAAGACAACCGACACTCGATCGCGATGCGGAATGATGACTTGTTTAATTTACTAAGTAAACAGGCCAAACACCGAGGGGTCACTGTAGAAAAAGTGATCGAGCAGTACGTCGAGGAATCAACCAAAGATGAATACGCACGATTTGAAAAAATGTACAAAGCAATGCGGAGGGAATATATTCTTATAAATGGGGCGGAACACGAAACTGAGCAGGACACGCATATGTTAGACACATGGTGGACGTACATGGTTAATATGTCCCGTGGGTTTTTCGACACACGGGCCGTGACTAATCTATTATGCGATAACATCCAAATAGTAAAATCAGACAAAAATGAAGGAGCCACTAATGACAAACAAAAATGAAACACCACCACGGCACATGATCTCCATGAAAGGTGATAAGCATTATGAGAGGCTCAAACGAGAGGCATCAATCCGGGGAATATCCATCGGAGAAGTAATCGAAGATTATATCGCGGAATTCGACAAAGACAAATTCACACGACTCAAAAAAATACACACTGAGATGCGGATGGAATACAGCCGATTAAAAGGCGAGGCATACGAATCAGAACAGACCAAAGCCTTATTCGATGTAATGTGGTACATAATTTATAATCTGGTAATCGGAGCCATCAAAGAGAAGGATGTCCTAAAATTATTGCGCGATAACATGAATGCAGTACGAACAGAGAACAATCCAGATTAGCCTGAGA
>JAUVKD010000012.1 GCA_030596385.1 Methanosarcinaceae archaeon
TAGAAGATGCTTCTTTTCTGATATAATCGAATGGCATAGGCACACCAGATAGCAGACAATTAAATCCACTCTTTTTTCCTGCTGCCTTGGTACCTTTCTTTACGACTTCAACATTATCTGGTTCCCCTATCTTCACTGTGAAACGGTATCTATCACCTTCAATAACCGACTCCACATAAGCTTCCTTGCCTTTTTTAGTAGAAAGCATGAATGTAGAAGCCAGTGGCACATCAACATGTTTAAAAGCCGGATTTGGACTCTTCACTGTACGCGCCCAGAGCCAGGCGATCACAGTAAGTTTCTGACCAACATATTGTTCCAGATCAGGTCTTTCTTTTACCATCTTCTCGGTAATTTCGATTTTTGGATAAAGATGACCTATGCGTTTCTCAGCCTCATCACGCATCCATTTGCCATAATAACGTACATCTTCGGCTAAGCCTTCTGCGCCCTTCCACTCTCTTGAACTTATCCCTTTCTGTTTCCTAGATTCAGGGTTTACTGGTGGTTGACCTGCAAACTTGGGTGGAATTTCGATCATTGCCTTGTTGATGAGCACAGCCACAGGATTCAGATCTGAAGCATAAGCTTCCAGACCAAGACGCTGAGCTTCCAGAGGCAGGGCACCACCACCGGCAAAAGGGTCATGGAATGCAGGCAGTTTGTCAGGGTTGAACAACTCATCTGCCTGTGGATGATCCTTATTCTCTTCGCAGGTATAGCGCCAGCTCTTCCATATTTCCTCACGTGCCTGGTCCAACACCTTCTCATTCGTGGTATTCTCCCACTTTACCATCTCCTCTATTAGCTTGAACAAACGCTGGCGTTCATTCTCCTGTTCTTCTTCTGTCGGGAAGAGTTCCGGGTGCTCTGAAGGATCATCTACCATTTGAGAAAAAATTACGGCACGTGCAGTCGCTAATGGACGTCGAGCCCACCATAAGTGCAATGTACTCGGATGTCCATGGCGAATTGACTTCTCTCTTGCTGAAGCCTTATTAATCGCATCCAGTGGCAAAGCCACTTCAATCAATTTCTTTTTGTAAGTGATATTAGTTGTCATTTTCGTAAACAATCCTGTATGTTGCTGGATAAAGTTTTATCTTATCATCTTTAAACATGTCTTTGAGGTGTTGCCCATCCAATTCAATGGGGTTTCCTTCCATGTCAGAAAGAACAAATGCACAAGTATCAGGGAATTTATCGATCTTACCCCATACCTCAGCATCAAGATTTAGAGGCTCACGCTGAAGGCAATGGTCTTTGGGCCAGTATTCGCAAATGACTTCACTTGTTGGTGAAAGTTTCTCCCAGGAAAATATGTTATCATTATTGGACTTGCGAATCCTGCTACCATTGGAATGGAAGAAATTATTATCTGCCTCTTTCTGATAACCTCTACTCAATGCAAATCGTTCCATAATTCCTGCTTTTCTTGGTTTGGGTGGAGAAGGTTTTTTAATCATTTTTCCATCAGATTCCAGAGTTTCATCCTCACCAGTGATTTCAAATTCACCCTCGTTGTCATCGTTTGGTTCAGACGTTATATCCTGAATATCATCTTCGGATCGTTCATCATCACAAACATGTGCATTATTTTTTTGTGATTCACCGTCTATTTCTTCCTGTGAGATTACACTATCCTTTTTTATATCTTCATCTATACTTGATGGTTTAACTTCTTCTTGTGGTCGAAGATCAAAATTTTCTTCAAGGTACTCCGTCACATCTTGTGGGGTGCGTCCGAAACAATAATTAAGAGCAGCTGTTATACTCGGGTTATTAAACATTTTACCTAAATGGTCAGGTACCTGACGAGCAAGTTTTGCATTCGAGATATCATCAAAATACAGAATTTTGTCTAACCATATAACATCAACGTTTGTGGGTGTTCCCGCCGGAGTCCCATCAATGTATGGAATTGTTTCAAGACCGGGTGTTTTCTGCCACACTGTTTCTGCTAGATCTACCGCCAATGATCGTATTCGTAAGGTATTATCATCATCAAGCACAATACGGCAAATATCTTCACCAAAACGATTAAGCCATGTCCTTTTTTCAGGATGACCTATAAATGATGGATCTTGATGAAAACGATTCTCTATTTGGTTTACAAGACTGGAAAACTCTGAAAATGGTGGATCTTGTAATAATTCTTGTCCAATATTTCGAAAATCGGCAGTCTTTTGTTTAACCCATTCATGCAAGTGCTTCCACTTTATCGATGAATGACTTGTAATGCTATAATCAATGTTCTTGACTGGTGTCCATTCACCAACAAGATTTAACCAGTGGCCACATTCATTCCATATTCTTAGTGCATGGCGTGGAAGAATCCTGCGAACTCTAGGCAAATTATCTTTAGACAATTTTTGTCCTGTGGGAAGATCCTTTAACCACTTAATCGCAAGGTCTGCTGTAGGCCGCTCATTTACTCCAATTTTTCTCCAAATTGTGAGATCATTTACAGAAGAACGTATAATTTCTGCTCCAGGAACATCATCTTCATCTGAAAATAAAAATACCTCGGATAATATTCCCCAATTACCACTTTCTGTCAGGATTATCTTTTCATCATTGAAAACTTGTTTGATTTTTGCGAAATCTTCGGTCGAACAACTATCTAACATTCGATCGAGTTGCTGGTACCATTTGTCAACTTCATGTATTGGTGGGTTATCTGCTTTAGAAAGTGCACGAAGGCGATCAAGTAAACGATCAGGACCGGTGGGAGTATCACACACCCCAAGTAAGATTAGAAGTTCACGAGTTGACTCATTATCATATCGAAAATCTATAAAATGTTCTACATCCACAAGTGATTCTGTTTCTGAAGTACGTCTGAATATTTCAGATGGCTTTCTATAAAATCCATGTGTATCTGGAAGACATGGAAGGTCGCGTAATCTTAATATCCATTTTGGTAATAATGAAAAATTCCATGTGATCGATCTTTTAGTACCAGTTGTAGCTATGTGCGAAATATTCATATTTTTAGTTTTAGACCAGAATGATTTATTCTGGATTAAAAAACATTCAACTATCGTCCCCCATATTTTATCATTTTCTTTAGCTAAACTATTCCAATGATTCCAATGAACACTATCAAAATCCCAATCCTCTATTAGAAAATCATTTGTAACAAAGTGATACGAAGGTTTCTCGTTATACCCGCGACTGCATATTAAATCTTCAATTTTTTCACGGCCCCACACATGTTCATTTTTTTGTTCAATAGGTACAAACGTAAATAGACCTGCACGTCCAGAAGATATCCAGTTGATCCATTCTTCATTAGTACAAGACTTGAAATTCTTTGAATAATCAGAGTGCAATAAATGTTTACTAGACCAATGATGAGGTACAATTTGTTCTAAATTTCCATCAATGTCAAATAGAACAATATCTGTAACAGAATGAATATATTCATTTTCAGTTATATATTTGAAAGAATTATTAACTTTAGCCCCAAATTTAGCAGCAATCTGTGTAAGTTGAACACAATCAGATATCGTTATCTCATCCTGTTCAAAGAACTTTAATGCCACTTGTTCTATTATTTTGGAGATATTACTCGAAGTGTCATGACCCGTGGTTTTTAGAATGCTATAAGCAGACTCTATTTTTTTTTTAATCACATCTTCTTTGATATCTTCGGTTTTCTTCTGTTGTTTAGAAAGAAAAAGAACCCATTCATTATCAAATGCCAAAAGATATTTTGACAAGAAAGCCAATTCTTCATTGGACTTCAGTATTTTCTTTTTATCAAGCCTGACAACATCTCTTGCAGCATATAGTACTTCTTTTCCTTGAACTGGAATTATATTTATGTCATTTGCATCGAAAGACGGCCAATAACCTGAAAATTCTGATGCAATATAAGCCCACAAATTTAATAATTTATGCCAATTTTCTGTTTTTGGCATGTGCTTTCTTTTTAAAATATTCAATAAATGTGTTTTAGTGATCTTTTCGATTACTTTACGATCTATAAGCTTACTTTGATTCATGTTTGATACATGAGAAGTCAAAGCAGGCCTATTCAACTCATCCAAAAATGAAATTGCTTGTTTAACAGACCATATTTCGATAATTTCACTCGGAATTATTAAGCTTTGATTAGCTTGCTTAAGTTCTCCTTCATCAGTTAAAAGATACTTTTTATTTTTAATTATCTTCTCAAAATGCTCTATAGCGATAATTGCACATATGCCTTCTAAAGAACTATCGTCTAATTCAATTTCTGGAAGCAAATCATAAGCATTGGACCGTTCAGGTATACTAATATCTTTTTGCCTCAGCCATTGAAGCATAACCGAAACAGCAAGTCTACCTATTCTTTTCAGCAACCAACGGTTTGTCGGCGAGGTCTCAGGATCTTTAATTTTTAAGCGTGCCGGATCTTGGATGAATGGAGCATTGCATGCGAAAGGAAGAGATGTTTCAACTCCGGTTGGAAGTACAACAAAAAGCCGTCCATCTGCGCCTAAAACAATCTCAACTTGACATGGTGGGAACTCATTATCTTCATCCATGTCAACCATACGTTCTTGCTTTATTTCAGTTAAAGCATCATTTGGAAATTGCTTAAATTCCGATCTTGCTATCAAATATGGTTTTTCATTTTTATTAACAAGTTCTACCCATTCGGTGTCCTTTACTGGCCCAGGTCCAATACTACGCCATTGAACTTCACTATCTTGTATATTAAGATGAGAAATGTTTTTGAAAAAAAGAAGAGACACAGGACTATTAAGCCATTCTTTAAGATTTTTTTTAACCTCAAGTTGCCGGTGTTTATCTTTAATTTCAACTCGAATTTCAGTCACCCCATCATTCCTAAGAGGGGTATCAAGCCATATTGGCTCTGTAAATCGATGATTGTCAAATGCAATAGAAAGAGTTGGAGTGTATATTTCTACTTTATCTCCAAGACTGAATGTACTTTTGAATCCAATTCCTCGAAAGCCAATCGTATGCAGAACACGTTTATTCGAATATCCAAATCCGCAAAGTGATCTGAAATGTTCTTCAATAAAATCTTCTCCATTATGTCTGAAAATAAACACGCCGTTTTCGATTTGAACGGATGCATAAGTAGCCCCTGCATCGTCAGCATTTTGAAGTAACTCTGATAGTATGTGTCTGGGACTCTGAACCTGTTTGAAAAGTTGATGCCATGGTCCGGCGAGTTCAGGATCTTGTTCAAGCTGATCCCAACGTTTTGAAGCGCTTTCTCTAATTCGTTCAAAATATTCAGGAGGAGTATTCATCTTGGCGTCTCCGCTCGTGACAATAATTCGGAAAAGTTATAGTTAACACTTGTCACACCAAAATCCGGTTCACGTTGGAAAGGCTGGCGCAGATAGTGCACTTGATGACCATTATTCGGCATGAATTCCACAATAGCAAGAATAAAATCATCTGGTTTATTGAGTGAATAGAGCACCTCATTTTTTGTAACTGTTATCGTTGTTGCCCCTGATACACGTCCCTTCACTTCAATGAAACGCAATTTGCCAGTACCGGGAATGCGACTTTCAATGTCGTAACCCAGCTTTTCAAACTCTCGGTCAATTGGTTCAAATCCAAGATTGCGTTCAATCTCCATTATGATGTCACGAGCACGTGCAGCGGATGCCTGAGTATCTGCAGGCTGTGATGATTCAGGTAGAGCTTTGCCTGTCATTTTGGAGATCAAACCGATTGGCACAATCAACATACCACCCAGAACTACAGGTGGCAAAGCTGATATATGCCTCTCCAATTTAAGTTCATCCAGACGTTTTTGAAGACGTCGTTGAAGTTCATCAGCCCGCTTTCTAGCTTCACCTGAATTAAGTCTAGCATTGATCTTACCTGCCTGTTCCTGAAGTTTTAATTCTTCAGCACGATGATCCCAGTAGATGATTTCTTTTGTGAGTCTTTCTTTGACAGCGGCCTCGGTCTTGTTAATCAATTCCATTTTATGACTGCGAACCTCTGATAGATGTTCAGGTACAACATTGGATATAGCATAACCCTGTACCTTTTGCTCCATATCATGACAAATCCATGCAAATTCTGGTCTTGAGAGTAGTTCTTCCACATCAGGCTCATTAGCCTCAAGAGGTCTATAGTCAAGGTAGGGAGCATACTGTATATGTCGAGAATTATTTTTTGCATCAAGTTCAACATATAGCATTCGTTTAGATATTACACGACGATCACCTTTGCGGGTAAGGCTGGCATCCTGAATAGCATGTTCTAGATAAAACAGTACACGCGGTTCAACTCCAAAGTCTCTTTCATCTACAAGTACAGTTCCTCGACGTAGTATGTCTCTATGTCTTTCGAGAACTATATCTATTGTAGCCGAAAGTAATGGATGCCCCGGACAAACAAAAGCAGCAAGTGTTTGTCCCTGTAGTGCAACCAGTGATTTATCAAATGCAATACGTTCATATCTTTGAAGTACTGGTTCACCGATACCAATTAAACGATCACGATTACGGACCGGTGCAGGTACATGCTTAATTTCATATCGCTGGGTTTCACGTTGTTTTATTGAACCCCCAAGATGTTGAAATGCTTCTATAAAAAAGGACTCAATGTAATGTGGTTGAAGTCGCCTGGCTTCGGACCGTTCCATATCCTCACGAATACGATAAACCCGACTTACATCCATAGAATCATGCGCTAAAGCATGATCTTCGAGTAAATTTTGGAGATGTGCACGATCAAATGCATTGGAAACGACTTGTGAAAGTCGTGCACGAACATCAGGTTGATCAGCATACCGGATCGCTTCTATCAAGAGTTGTTTCAATGGTTTACCATCAAATTGAAGCTTACCGAGAACATCGAAAACCTGACCTCCAAGTGATTCACGTGCCTGTTCAAGTTTGTCAAGTAAAGTGCGATATACGTCTCCTTCCCTTGTTTCCTCAGCAACCAGATTCCAAAGATAACAAACTTCAGTTTGGCCTATACGATGGATGCGTCCAAAACGCTGTTCGAGTCGATTTGGATTCCACGGCAGATCATAATTGATCATCAAATGAGCACGTTGCAAATTTATACCTTCACCAGCTGCATCGGTGGCTAATAAAACTTTTACTTCGGGATCATGCTTAAATGATTCCTGTATTTTAAGTCTCTCTTCACGTCCTTTGCTACCGTGAATAGTAACAACAGATTCCTGATCACCCAGCAATGTGGTTATGCGATTTTCTAAATAAGATAAAGTCGGACGGTGTTCTGTAAAAATAACAAGTTTCTGATGTGGTGATGATTCTGGTTTTGAAATCTCTTCACTTCCGTATGGTAAACGTTCCTCTGCTATGCGGTTGGCTATAGCTGCCGGTGAAAATATCTCCTCAAGTAAACCTGCAAGAGCACGCCACTTCTGATCTTCCCCACTAATACGAACAGATTCAGCAAGTGATTCTAGACGCTTTAATGTTTCAATTTCTGATTTTAATTCATCGATTGTGCGTGCTGCTGTGGCTTGATCGAGAATCTCCTCTTCAGCTGCTGCAACTTCGTCTTCAGGCGCATCTTCTAGATCTTCGACATCCTCATCATCCAATGTTCCAATGGAAAGCATTTGATCAACCTGAGCCCCACGATGGAGAAGTTTAACCTCATTTAACCGACTTGCCAAACGCTTTCGACGATTTATGAGTGATTGTGCTATAGCTTCGGGTGACGAGGCCAAACGGCGTTGTAAAATGGTAAGTGCAAAGCCAACAGTACCTGCGCGTTTACCATTTTGTAGTGCTTCAGCCCGGTTGAATTCTTCACGCACATAATCAGTAACTTCCTTGTACAATTGAGCTTCAGCATCTGATAATTTATATGGAACCGTGGTGGCAATACGCTCAGGAAAAAGTGGAGTTGCATCAAACTTGAACAAGTTTTCTTTAACCATTCGGCGCATTAGGTCTGACACATCTGCAGTATGGGCTCCATCACGAAAACGACCCTCAAAACGGTCACCATCTAACAGAGCCATGAAAAGCTGGAAGTCCTCTTCTTTACCATTATGTGGCGTTGCTGTCATTAACAAGAAATTGCGAGTTATTGTAGAAAGAAGCTGACCAAGTTTGTAACGTTTTGTATAATGAATTTCCCCACCAAAAAAAGTAGCAGACATTTTGTGTGCCTCATCACATACTATGAGGTCCCAACCACATTCCGGTGCTTTGAGCTTTTCCTGCACATTTTCATTGCGTGATAGTTTATCCAGCCTAGCTATGGCAAGATTAGTTTCTGAAAACCAGTTTCCTGTGCGTGCTGCCTCAAGTTTATCATTAGTAAGTATCTCAAAAGGTAATTGAAAACGCCTGTAAAGTTCATCTTGCCATTGCTCAGCTAAACCACCTGGGCAAACTACAAGACAACGTTCTAGATCACCACGTGCAATCAATTCCTTTATCAGTAACCCTGCCATAATCGTCTTACCAGCTCCAGGGTCATCCGCCAGCAAAAAACGAAGGGGCTGGCGTGGCAGCATTTCATCATAAACAGCTGTAATCTGATGCGGAAGTGGATCAACCATTGATGTGTGCACAGCCAGAACCGGATCAAACAAGTGGGCCAAACGAATTCTATGCGCCTCAGAAACTAATCGGAAAAGAGTTCCATCACCATCAAAACTCCATGGTCTCCCTTGTTCTACAATCTCAATTCTTGATTCATCATCACGATAAAGAAGTTCACTGCCTGGTCTACCATCATGTGTCTTATAAGTAAGATCAATTGCATCAGACCCAAACCAATTCACACTTAATACAGTTACAATACTATCCGAAATAACACCGCGTAGCGATGCATTTGGTTTAAGTTCTTCAAGTTTACTCATGCTTTTATTCCAATAATCATTTAATATAACTATTCAGCCACCCTATAAACTATTTACTCTTCAAATAACACCGAAATGAAAAACCAATATACAATGACTTTCTCATAAATAATATTCAAAACTAACCATATTTTCCATTAATCTGAGAGGATTGACATGGAACGTGAAGAAATTCTTGCAATTTATGTAGCTGATCCAGATGCAATTATTAAGCTAATAATGCAACAAGCTGCAACAATTACAAAACTTGAAGAACGAATCAAATCATTAGAGGAACGACTCAACAAAAACAGTCGTAATAGTAGTAAGCCTCCTTCAACTGATGCTTATGCATTTAAAAAACCCACGCCAAAAAGTAGGTACTGTCCTGATATAGAATACTTAATGGAAAATAAAAAATTCCTCCCAACTCCACTGATGATCTGTCAAATTCTCAATCATTGCCGGTGTGCCCCTTTTCGGCAACCGATCCATGAAATTCCA
>JAUVKD010000189.1 GCA_030596385.1 Methanosarcinaceae archaeon
AAGTTCTCAAAGTTATCCATAATAAAACTCCTATCAGTTATCAAATGTGTTTCAGAAAGTTTTTTTATACGTACTCTATAAAAATCATGTTTTATCTGAATACAGTTTATAATTATAAATTATGCACATAAACCGGATGTATAAATTATAAACCATAAATTATTAATATATAATCAATACTCCATCAATACACTATTAATATACTTCAAATATGACATGCTTCAGATGTAATGTACTTTTGTCACGACTTCTAAAGCAGGTTCAAATGGAACACACTCAATATGAATGTATCGATTAAATATATATTTGTACTGTTACATTCCACCTCCAATCTGAGATAGTTCGAAGCCGATGTTATCCGGTATTGACGCTGTGAATACAAATGTATTACATCGCAATTTTCTTGCATGATGTATGGCATTTTTCTGTTGATCCGTAAGTTCCTTGCTTTCACTTACAATACAAAATGATCTTTTATCGTTGCTTTTTACAAGAAAATCAAAAAGATGCGCATGCGCATGCAGAAATTCAACGAGTTCTTTTAATTCATCCCATTTCTCACACATATGTATACTTTTTTTAGCAGAATTTTCAACATACCAGTCCCGACTCATGTAAGGATATTCATCATATTGCTTATCCAATTCTTCAAATGCCGCATATATTTTATCAACATCGCTCTTTAAACTGATCCAGTTCCATTTCTGGCTTGAAAAGTATCGTGCTGCCACGATCTCAATAATAGCTGCTTTGTCTTCGTGTCCAAGTTCCATTCGTATATACCTTCCTAAAAATTATCATCTTGTGCATAACTTCTATTAAATTGCAATGCTAATTCTGCTTTTTTCAGTTCGCTACCCAGATAACCTGCATGTCCCAATGTTGACACAAGTCCCATATCAATGAGTGTATCCAGTACTTCACCTGCGTTTTCCCCTACAATGCATCCATTTTTATGCCTGACTATTATTCTACCCCCTGTATCGTTGTCCGGATCAGGAGATATACCGATCTTGATGTATCCGGCAGGATCTAAACACCACGTATCTGACACTTTTGCATAAATAATATCGGCGGGAATTGTTTCATCCTCACGCCGTCGTTTTTCCTTTAATATCAGGAGATCAATACCAAGGTCTTTTGGGGAACTGTCTCTTTCTTTTGACAAAACCATCATTTCCGATGCAGTCTTTAATTCGTTTATGGATCCCTGTGTCTTATTACTGTACTCCGGAGTGAATAGGATACTTGCACCCACATCAGCCGCAATGCCGCAAAAAGCGGCATTGACACCTGCTGAATCTGCATCAATGAGTTCTGTCACATTACCAACACCAAAAAATAAAGGAATATCAGGAAATTGTCGGTTGAACTCATAATAACGTACAATCGACCCTGAAATCCCATGTCCGATCGGATCAAGAACCGGATCGGCAATAATGCATGAAATTCCAATATCATGCGCTTTCTTTATATTTTCAATCAAACTCTCAATGCCTGCGCCAGTATCAGGAATTACAACCGCCGCTGTGCCTGTCTTTTTAACCTTGTTTCCGATTTTGTCAATATTACTGCTGTTTAGACTCAAAACAATATCCACACCAGTGTCAAGTGCCCTTACTAATAATTCCGGATCAAGTGTATCAATACTAATCGGTACTGACGAAACTTTGCGCGCGGTCCTTATTGCATTTTCCACATCGTCAGGCGTTGCATTGAGTGATGCACCAAGGTCTATGATGTCTGCACCTTTTTTGATAAATGAGCGTATCCTGTCAGATAGTTCCTGTGCATCAAGACCTGTGGCATCTACAATTTCCGCCATCACTTTCATGCGTGCAGCGCCGCCTAATTTTAACTTGCCTATGTGTATTGGTGCATTTGTATTGGCCTCAATCCGATGCACAGTATTAAGTGCCATCCCACGTCTTGCATTTATCAGAAGTTCACACGCAGGAACAGTTGTTGAAAATTCCACCTTGCCCACATAAGATATTATGTATTCAAGATCATAGGCATGTTTGGGACCAAGATATATCCTGCAGCCAAGTTCTTTTTCAACATTTGAAAAGTTTCCGGAAACGAGTCCTGGTACAAAAATAATATCATAAGTACCAGATAAATTGTCGGATAAACCACCAGATGCTTGTTGTGCCTGTATAGCATTAAGCAATCTGTGAGGAGTGATGAATGCAGCAACATTAGTGTCTATGGCCAAAACATCTGCTTTTGATTGTACTGCAAGCCGAACCGTCTGTTCTGCAAGATGTCCGGTCGCAATTAAAATATTCATGGCTTCAGTCTTCAAAATGAAAAAATTCTCATATAAATATATAAAAGGTTATATCAGATTATATTATACTACATAGTAGTAAAATCGGATATAACCTGATATTACGATATTTGCTTCCAATCAGTGGATAATATCAATAACCGATCCACCGTTGCTTATTGCACTAAACGGTTCAATAATTGTGTTATGCTGCATATTCGTATAACGGTTCGAACGACCGTATGTGGGCTTTGCCTGGGGTACTGGTACTGCTTTTTCAACGATATTTGTATCGTAATGAGGTCCAAGTACCTGTGCAGATTGGACACCGGTCATGATTGCCATAACACGTATCCTGCCTTCATAATCATCCCTTATGCGTGCGCCCCAAATGACATTTGCATCAGGTGAAAGTTCATACGTAAGGGATTGTGCGACTTCTTCTGCCTCTTTAAGACTCATGTCGGGTCCACCGGTGATATGTACAAGACTGCCTGTTGCGCCTTTGTAATCTACATCAAGTAGCGGATGATTTAGTGCTGTACGGACAACGTCAGTACTTTTATCCTGTCCCTTTGCTTCTCCGACGAGCATAACTGCGACACCGCCACATCCCATAATCGACCTGATGTCTGCATAATCAAGATTGATAAGTGATGGCATAGTTATGGTTTCAGTAATTCCTTTTACGGTCTCTGATATTAACTGGTCCATAACTGAAAATGCCTGCTCTATTGGTAGATTTGGTACATAGTCCAGTAATCTGTTGTTATCCATAACAATTACAGTATCAGCCGCACGGCGCAATTCTTCCAGACCTTCTTCTGCTTTGTATGTACGTGCTCTCTCAACCCTGAACGGACTGGAGACCATACCGACTTCGATAGCTCCCTGTTCTTTAGCAACCTCTGCCACAACAGGTGCGACAGCGGTTCCGGTACGTCCGGCCATACCTGCAGG
>JAUVKD010000047.1 GCA_030596385.1 Methanosarcinaceae archaeon
CAGTCATTGAACTCATGGATAACTCACCGTCGTGTTAGTTAAATATGCTTCAACCTCATAGGCATCCACTGTGTCATATTGTGCTGAAAACCCAATCGATTGCTTTATTCTATCTCCAATTGTAACTGTACTTGTTTTGTACATTGCCCCTGGGATATCGATTTCAAGAGCGTAATTATACCCAGTATCTGCCTCCACATTTGTATCCCATTTGAAATTTAATGGCACTGTTGAAAATATACCATCTACATTTGGTGTGGTGTCTGACGTGGACCCCCAAAACCGCTGCACATCACCATCATCATCAAACCATAACTCAATTGTACCAGTTATACTGCGCTTCCCTGGGACCGCCGCTTCATAAAATCTAGACCCGTGGACTTTTCCAAGTGCAAGATTATAATTGTTACTTAATACCAAAGTTGATTTATGTGCCTGGGATGCATTGGTTGGGCCAGTAACTGTCAAATCCATGTTGTGGAATGGTTCAATTATGTCATATGCACCCGCGGTTGAAAAATCATCAGAATTAATAGTTTCAGTGCGCCCGTATATATCAATGCTGCTCCTCAGTACATCATCAACCCCCTGATCAAGTGTTAGGGTGTTCACGAGGCCATATGGCATTACAATTTGCTGATTTCCACCACGTTGATACCACATTGAAAATGTTTTTAGGTCGTTTGCAGGCGAATATGTATGTTTATATGCAGAAGTTCCGCCTTGTTGCGCTGATGTGGGGTTACCGATTGCCATTCCAAGCCAGTATCCAATATGTCCGCCAGGGGTCACTATCTGCGGAACAGATCCGACCATGTGGTAATCAGACATTACATGATCTACTATGTGCCTGTGTTGTGCATTGCCCAAATCAATTATATTTGGTTCTGGATTTATACCAGGATCGTCAGTGAAATAATCCCTCAATCCGGTCGATATGGCTGGTGAAGTACCCTTCGTAACTTCCTCTGCAATTACCATTTTTGCCAGGAATCCGGGTGAATTTGCTGTAGTCATTTTATATTACCTCTAAAATATTTCAATCACTTGTATTACTAATTCGATCATGCCACCAGTCATGACAATATATTTTGGTCGATCTATAGCCACATGTCCAAAATATGAGGTCCCACATCCAATATTAAAACATTTACCATTCAAAAGCGCCCCCGATGCGTGTTGCGTTTGTAGTAAATTATATACTGAATCAGTATATTTTCTAGCATTTTTAAACCGATTTCGACCTTCTAACCCACTATAAAAACAGTAAACATCATAAACCAGGTTCCATGTGATTCTTTTTGAATCTTGAATTACTTGATCATCATTTAATTCCGCATCCCTATACATGAACAATACCGACGGTGTTTGAATTACAGGCACATCAATATCATCAAACCATACGTTTTTTGCTCCGATTTGACCGTCATGAATCAAATAATACAGTTCAGATTCAACATTATCTGTATGTTCATCTCTAGTTATTGTCATTTCTGCATCCCCTTCAATGCATTTTTCAATACTAAATCGGCTTCGTGCGGGAAAATCCTGATAACATGCGCATGTGTGCGCTCAATAAATCTCGGTCGTTTCGATCGGACATTTGCGGCAAAAGCATAATTGACACCAGCGGCAATTCCTACCGGGTGCACTGTTGGATGTGCGTGTATCGATCCATACAGCGTCCCAGTCCTTACAGGGACAATCCTACGGTCCTTCATGTAACTTTCTCCCTTCAGAGATAGTCTTGTAATCAAATTTTGAGTGGCCTTGTGGACATTGACACCGGCTGTCTTGAATGTTTTGATCGCTCCAGACGCATCGATCTCCACAGTTTCATTCATAGTCATCATCACACCCATAATCTTCTACGCTGCCCTGGCCAAGCTTGAATGCATCAACAGGCGCAGCGTCACACCGGCTTACCCCAGAATCATCGAAAGTACCAGCGGAAGTCATGTCTTTATATGCCTGCATTCCATCCATTGCAATCTTTTCCATACTTGCAGCCCAGGCAAGCATGTCTGGGTCACCTTTTGCTTTTACTCGGAGGATTTTGGCAGCAGATAGGTACTTACTCCAATCGTCCTGATATTCAGATGCAGGAGCGGTCAGATTCACAAAAAAGTTATCGATAATCCGGTCCGATTCACCGATAAATGAATTAATTTCTGAATCTGAAAATGCAATATAAACGGTAGCAGTGAAGTGCTCACCAGTGGCAGCCACACCGAGGGCTATTTCCCTTGGTTGTGTGAATGTATAATCGGTAGTCAGCGTGAGGGTGGTATTGTCCTTCAAGATCGTAGGCACACCAAACGCCGGGTTTGTCAGTACAAGATGTGTGCCCGAGTCAAGGGTTCCAATGATATCTTCCTCTATAAGCAGATCTGGAAGGAGGTTCCTAACTTTTACCGCTGTAGTATATGCCACTATATTGCCCCCTCTACTTCAAATGAAGACCGTTTGATAGTTACCCGACCTGCCGAGCCAGTGCCGGTTACGTTATATTCCCATGTGCCGATATTACCGGTTGCAGGAATTGTATAATCATAATAATAGTCCCCTGTTGCATTTTTAGTCATGTCCAAATCATTCACTTTGACCACCCCAGCAGGGTCAACAAGTTTTAGAGTTACAGCTGTTGGGTCTGCAGCTGCCCCGGTTGCAGTACTTGTAATATCTGCCTGAATCCGTGGTGATTCACCCACTTGATATTTTGTAATTGTTTATCCTCCTGCTTGTTCTGATACTTCAATTGAATATTCTGGTGAATTGGAACCGGCAACCCCATACTCATTCGCTGTTGCTGTTATGATACTATATTCTTTTGATTCAAACAACTCTATAGAAAGCGGGAATGGTGTATCCAGAATGGCTGCTAAATCATATTCATCTATGGCCTGTCCGTTATGTTCTGCTGAGTATAATTTAGATCCATCGTCGTTAAAAGCCAACATTAGGTGAGATACCTCGATGTTGGAATAATCTACTGCTGTTGAAATATCCCATGGTGTGCTGAGATTATATTCATGCGTTTTAAGCGATACACCCGAAATATAAATTACAGTGTACATTTTTTTACCGTCTGGTTTGAAAAAAACAGACGATGGGTACACCCCACCCACCCCAGACGCAATAACATATGTTTGTAAAAATGCGGCAGATGTGACATCCCAGGCAACAGACAAATCATACTCAAATATTGATGCAACCCCAGTGGTTGTTTCAGTATTAAAAAAATATACTTTTAATCCATCTGGTTTGAAAAACAATCCAGATCGATAATACCCGAGTTTTGTTGGTGAAGATTGTAAAAATGCGGCAGATGTGACATCCCAGGCAACCGATAAGTCATACTCATGAAATTCATAGAATGCAAAAAACGTATCCAGGATATACATTTTTAAACCGTCTGGTTTAAAAAATATACCTTGCCCGGAATCAATTTCTGCTGTTACATTCAATTCTTGTAGATACGAGATTGTTGAAATATCCCATGGTGTACTTAAATCATATTCTTGCACAAATTGACTACCCAATGTAACACTATACATTTTTGAACCATCAGGTTTAAAAAATATACAATAGTTTGTCCGGATGGTGGTGGCTGATTGAAGCAATACAGCAGATGAAATATTCCATGCCATTACTATATAATATAGTCATGAAGTAGTATTAATTTGTTTGGTATGGGCGCATGGAAATAATTATGTAAGTTGTGCGATATATAAATTAATTATGCCAAAAAATGCCAAAAAGGGCGGTTGGTCTGAAAATAAATTAAGAGTTGCTGAAGCAATGGCCACTGGCAGCGAGACACAAGGAGAAATTGCAGAGCGGTTTGGCATTGAACAATCCACAATATCCAGATGGAAACACGAGCCGGAATTTCTTCAAAAAATCGATGACATCACACTCACACTTGAACGGCACACCCTGGCCGGAATGTTACGCAGGATCGACGAACAGCAAATTAATACCACGGTGGGCGAAAAAGAGTGGTTAAAGATTGAAGAATTTCGGGCTAAATTATTAGGATTTGACAAACTGAAAGTAGAGCATAGTGGATCAGTCAAAACAGAAAACGTAACAATATATATCCCAAAAAATGATCGAAATTAGACCACAACCAGGACCCCAAGAACAGTTTTTATCATCTTCGGCAGATATTGTAATTTATGGGGGCGCGGCCGGAGGAGGTAAAACATACGGACTATTGTTAGAACCACTAAGGCATATTCACACCAAAGGATTTGGAGCGGTAATATTCAGGCGCACATCACCACAGATACGCAACGAAGGCGGACTATGGGATACAAGTGAGGGGTTATATCCCTATGCTGGCGGTACACCAAAAGAATCAGTATTGATGTGGGATTTTCCAGCAGGCACATCTATAAAATTTGCACATCTTGAGCATGAAAAACATAAACTTGATTATCAGGGCGCACAGATCACATTAATTGGATTCGACGAGATCACACATTTCACACAATCTCAGTTTTTCTATATGTTGAGTAGAAATAGATCGACCTGCGGGGTAAAACCATATATCCGGGCAACTACAAACCCAGACGCCGACTCATGGGTTGCAAAATTAATTTCATGGTGGATGGATGAAGAGGGATTCCCAATACATGAACGGTCAGGGGTGATTCGGTGGTTTGTTCGTATTAATGATGAATTGATTTGGGCCAACACACCAGAAGAAATCATAGAAAAACACCCAGAAGCACTGCCAAAATCATTTACATTCATTCAGGCAAAACTCGAAGATAACAAAATATTGGAAAATGCCGACCCAGGGTATAGAGCTAACTTAATGGCCCTTCAAAAAGTAGAGCGAGAACGGTTATTGGGTGGCAATTGGAAAGTGCGCCCCTCAGCAGGAATGTATTTTAAACGAGAATGGTTTGAAATTGTAGATAAAGTGCCTCGTGGCGTATCAGTTCGTAATTGGGATATTGCCGCAACAGAGCCGTCGACAAACAACCCTGATCCAGACTGGACAACAGGTGTAAAAATATTGGAGCACGAAGGAATAACATATGTCGTAGATATGCGACATGTACAATACACTCCTGCTGGAGTTGAAAAACTTATAACCCATACAGCCTCAGTGGATGGTATTGAAACCGAAATTGCCATGGAGCAGGAGCCCGGTGCGTCCGGTAAAATTACAATAGATCATTATGCTCGCCTGCTAAAAGGACACATATTTCATGGTGTTGCGTCATCAAAAGCAAAGGAAGTTCGAGCAGGACCAGTCAGTGCCGCCGCTGAAAACCAACTTATAAAAGTGTTGCGTGCAGACTGGAATACTGTTTTTTTTGACGAGCTTGAAGGATTTCCCGAAGCAGCACATGACGATATTGTCGATGCTTTGAGCGGCGGGTTCAATGTTCTTGCTCAGAAATCAAAAGGAAACTATTCCGGCTTCACAGTCCCGGACGCAGGCAAAACCAAAATCCCAGGTCTGTCCGGCAGGTCAACAGGCATACCAGGATTATAGTTTGGTATATTTATTAATTTCATATTGTCTAACAAATATTGTTCTGGCATATAATAATTGTGCCAATTGTCTACCAACTGTGATGTATATTTTACATCTTCAATTGATGGGTCTGAAATTTTAATGAAGATTATATCTTTAGACATGGTTTAACATCTCAATTAGTTCCATCATGCTCTCCAACAATTATACGTCCGCAGCAATTACAGACATACCGCTGCACTTTCCCTCCTTTGCGGATAACTTTACCGAATTTTACGATGTTATCCGATTGACATATTTTACAAATCATTTGTTATTGTCAAATCTTCGAGTTCAGTGTCTTGGATAATCCCATGATCTCCAAATACTTCTACTTCACTATCTGATATTATAGATCGATAGAACATTGTTTTATTGCAACGAGAACACACCCCATACAGTGAATATGTTGCATGAAGATAGTGTTCTCCCATTGGCTCAAGTTTTTCAATATACACAACTTTGTGCCCGAATAATCCACAGATTATATTTTGCATAACACTCTATCTATCTATCTATCTACCTACTTATACTTATCTATTTATATTACTTTGTGACTATATGATATAGTAATGGCTGCAAAGAAAACAAAACAGAAAACCGCAGCAACAAAAGAATCCGGGGCAGTGTACCTTTCCAGCACCAGCCAGTATTACGGACTACTTTGCCGAATTTCACAATGTTTTCAGAATCGCATTTTGGACAATTCATGTTTAGAACTCCTATGAATGAATCGGAGAATCAGATATTAAGGTTCGGTAAAATAGTAATTCATCACACCGACTACATACAATCTTAAATTCATGACAATAAGATTGATTTGTTTTTATTTTAAGTTCTTTGAGATGTGGCTTATGCCCAAAAACTGTACATAAAATATTCATTTGCCTAGTTGCTTAAATCACAGAACTGCAGTTATTTCTATTGATGCACATCTTATGTTATGGTTATCAACATTACTAAAAACAAGAGCATGAATAAGGTCAATAGAATCTATTTTTAATCCGGTTGCTTTTTCAAAATTATTAACTAGATTTAGTATGTCTGATGACAATTTAACTTTACACGAATTCAATTCATTTGGATCCATAGTATATATTATATCTATTTATCTATCTACTTATACTTACCTATTTATATTACTTTGTGACTATATGATATAGTAATGGCTGCAAAGAAAACAAAACAGAAAACCGCAGCAACAAAAGAATCAGGCACAGTATATCTTTCCAGCACTGGGAATTATTTCACTGCTCCTGAGATCGATGTACAGAAA
>JAUVKD010000143.1 GCA_030596385.1 Methanosarcinaceae archaeon
ATTACCACGTAGGACCAAAGAAGAACTTGGCATTACAAAAAAGAACGCTTCTAACACCAATATCATACATTAACATGCTGTGCCGAGTACTTATCAGCCGCATCCGTGCACGCCGGGTCAAGTCTTTCGATCCCGTTCATGTTAACGAGAGTCTCCCTGTACTTGCGTGCGGTGGGGTCGGAATACGACTCAAACCCATCCTTTGGAAGTGGCTTTTAGAGGAGAGGGGAATACTTAAGAGTTGTGATTTGATTCAACTTTGGTTCACACAGGAATATTTGTTAAATAATAAATAGATGTAGCCGATATTAATGTGATATATATCAAATTGTGAGGCTTAATGTTGCAAATTTCAATAGTGATCCCAACTTACAACGAAAAAGAAAACCTGCCGGAATTAATCGAAAAAATAGTCAACGTTTTTGAGAAAAACAATCTGCATGGCAACGTTATTGTAGTGGATGATAACTCACCGGACGGCACAGGACACATTGCCAACCAACTGGCAGAAAAAAACCACCGAATACAGGTAATCCATAGAAAAGGAAAACTTGGGATTGGAACGGCACATATTGTAGGCTTTAAGCATGCGATCGAAGTAAACCATTCCGATCTGATATTTTCAATGGATTCCGACCTTTCACATGATCCAAAATATCTACCTGATTTCATTAATATGCACGAAAAGGGTTTCGATGTAATAGTTGGTTCCAGATATGTAGATGGGGGAGGTGTCGTAAATTGGGGATTGTACAGGAAAGCGGTTAGTAAAGGTGCAAATGTGCTTGCAAGCACATTACTCGGAGTTAAAGTTCATGACATGACCACAGGTTATCGATGTTATGACAGAAGGGTGCTTGAGAAATTAGATTTGGATTCTATTAAGTCAAATGGGTATTCATTTTTGGAAGAAATTTTATTTTTTTGTAAAAAAGAAGACTTTAGCATTAGTGAAACGCCGATTATATTTGTGGATCGGGCTCATGGAAAATCAAAATTGTCAAAAAAGGAAATGGTCAAGTTCTTCCTTACGATTTTGAGGTTAAAACTCAAACGGTAAGATCTAACGATACAGAAGCATCTCACAACTAATTATCGCACATCTACCATCCAATTATTATACATCTACTTTCGGCGCTGTATATACAGAAATACCTGTAATCCAACCTATATGAGTTGCATTGTTTTGCAGCCATCTAACTGCTGAACCATCAGGATTTGCTGCACTAATATCCCATGTTACAAGAAACCATACCCTACCATGTTGCTCTACAAATGAAGATAATCCACTTTCTGAATATGGCGGAGATATTTGATACGTTCCATCTGTACTGTTATCATAATAATATGTTAACGCCTGAAACATATATCCAGGCAGTGTTGTGACTGTGTCTCCGGGTTGAGTGACACTTTCAATATAAGCAGTTGCAACTCTCCAATCATTCTTTTGCGGCACTGAATAGTACTGTGTGATAAGCGGGAAACTTATCAGCAAAAATATGACAGTGATAAGCACTATGGAAGTATGCCTGTTTTTAATAGTGTCTTTACTCGGACTGCCACTAGATGAGTAGAGAGTATTTGCAACAGCAGTTATTCCGCGCGCAACCAGTATCAAATAAGCAGGCAGCAAAAACAGCAAATATCTCGGACTGAATGGCATTTTGGCAGCAAGGATATAACTTGCAGTGAAAGGTATTACGAGGTAGAATCCCAGAAATGCGAACTGGTCCTTTTGCCGCAGGGCAACAGCAACCAATCCGATTACAAATAGTAACATGAACAGATATGACGTTTTTGGTTCACGAGTACTAAAGTGGATCAACATTGTTGGTATAAAACTGAGTGACTGCCCAATTCCCCATGTAGGAGCAGATGATGTTCTTGAAATCGATTGTGCCACAAATGGAATGAACAAAGGTAGAATAGATATAAAAAATGCACTCATCCCAACAACAAACATTCGGACGTTTTGCCAGTCCTCTACAGATATCTTACCGATCTTTATGGACGGCACTGCAACTTTTGCCCATATATAGTAAACAGCTTCAGGGATGAACACGAAAATTGTGTAATAATGAGAATAAAAAGCAAGTGAAGACGAGACTGCAAAAAACACCCAATCCTTTTTCGAGTTTGTTTTTGTTGCACAGTAGAAGAAATACAGGGATGCCAATGAGAATAAAAGCATCTGTGCGTACATTCGTGCTTCTTGGGAATACCACAGGTGCATCATTGAGATCGAAAGTAGAAATGCACTTATTATGCCCTCCTCTTTTCCGAACAAACGCTCACCCATTGCATAAATAAGTGGGATACTTAAAATACCAAATACTGCGGATGGAAGCCGCAAAGAAAATTCACTCGAACTGAAAAATGTCATGAAATGCATTACAACCATATGAAGCGGTGCTTGCGCTGCATCCACAGAAGTGCGCCATGTGCCTATGATTGTATCTTGAATATAAGAATAGCTTGCACCCTCATCCAGCCATATCGATTGAGTGCCAAGGTTATGGATGCGCAAATATGCACCAAGAAGAATGATCGCGGTCAAAATAAGCAAATACTGATCAGAAAGCACTTTTTTGTAGAATGGTGCCGGTGCAATATCTATTTCTTCCACTTTTTGTTTTTGGCTTGTTTTATTTATTTTTTTATTTGCCTTTTTTAGCTTGTTAGCCATATTATCGACCACCCATATATGCGAGAAAACGCTCATTTCATTCGCGTTAACTTGGAGTACATGATTATACAATCATATACTATTAAAAATAACATGATTTATTACAGATGACCATGCATCTGTTACCATAAACGGTCTACACAATTAGTATTTTTACATAACTATTTAATAATATCGAATTTATCATAATATTCACTCATGAATAACATTTATTCAATTTTGGATGAGTCTCAATGAATGACAAAACCCCACTAAATTCCCGGACCCTGCTAAACAAAAAAACGATTCTTTCATTTATCGTTTCCTTTGCGATCCTTTATCTTCTAATAAAAAATATAGATATCAATGGTGTAATAGCAGTATCCAAAAACCTGGACATATCAATATATGTTCTTGCGATTGCAGTCCATTACTCATCCTTTTATGTTCGTGGATTGCGATGGAAAAAACTGCTGAATACAATACAGATACGGGCTAGCACTCCTGCACTTACGGAAATGGTATTCTTATCATGGTTCGCCAATAGTATCGTACCCGCAAAGATTGGTGATGTGTACAGAAGTTACCTGCTTAAAAGATATAACAGTGCACCAATGTCAACTTCACTTGGCACAATAGTAGTAGAACGTATATTCGATATCGCGGTCCTGATGATATTATTGAGTATCAGTGGCGCTATTCTTTTTAAGGATAAAATTCCGGAACATATTTTACAATCACTTGAGATCGGATATATTCTGCTCGGACTTGTGATATTCGGACTTGTTTTCCTGAAGGTTTTTAAGAATCGCATTATGCAGATCATTCCAAACAAATTTGTCATGGTCTTTGAGAACATGTACAGTAGCGTTTACGATTCGTTTTCAAACGTGAACACCTTTGTGAATGTTTCAACATTGACAATCGTTTCATGGTTTTTGGAATCCGGACGGTTTTTCCTTGTTACAAGAGCACTCGGCGTAGATTTAAACTTAGCTGTAATCATCTTTGTTGTTCTGGCAGCATCACTTATAACTGCAATACCCTTAACACCTGCCGGTCTTGGTGCTGTTGAAGTATCTATTGTCGGCATTCTTGCAATCATGGGAATTGATACTGCAACCGGCACATCGATAGCATTGCTGGATAGAGTAATAAGCTACTGGAGCATACTTGCAGTCGGTGCTGTTGTATACACATTTAGCAACAAGACATGATATGATAGTGTGTTGTTGGAAAACATTTACTAGAAAAATCTTCCTTCGGTCGATTTAACTCAGACTATATGTTTATAAAACATATATTATGACAAAAAATGAAAAAATTCACGACCAATTAATATATACGAAGTTCTATTTAAGCTACCATAAAATGACAATCTTACAAAACCCAAATCATACGTAAAATCATATTATCTAAAAAGGAGATGAAATCATAAAATCCATCATCCTCGCCGGCGGTTCCGGCACACGTCTGTGGCCGCTTAGTCGTGAACAGTATCCAAAACAATTTTTAAAGTTGGGTAATACATCATTTTTCCAGGATACATTCCTCAGATGTCTTGAAGTCTCGAATGTTTCAGAGATATTTGTCGTAACAAA
>JAUVKD010000016.1 GCA_030596385.1 Methanosarcinaceae archaeon
CAAAAACCTCGCAACGTCGTCTAACCCTGGTTGAAAATTATTAGTTACTACCTGACGATGTGCAATATAGATAATCCAGTTGCCGTAGTCCCACCAACTTAATACACCATATTCAGGCATTTCAGATGCATTCGCATAATAAGAGGTCTGGGGTGTATTTTCTTTAAGCCAATTTAAAGATTCTTCCCAGTCAGAATGAGGTATTAATGGATTAGTTGCTGCAGAAATGCCTACATATAGATTTGGCAAAATAATAATGACAAGTATTGCAATAATTCTCAATCCTTTCCATGTGTCAATCTTTGTGATTTGTTTATGTTTTTCAATTTTAGTTTTTTTCGATGAAACTTTGTAATGTTTGGTTTGTTTTAATTTCTCAAGATTCATCATTATAAAATAACCGGTTAATATTGCAATATTAATTGAAAGAAGATACATAAAACGCCTCTGTGAGAGGGTGAGTGAAAAAATGACAATGGTCCAAACCAAAAAAAACACAGTTTCAGGTGGGTAATGTTCTTTTGCCACATTTTTTATACAAATTACAAATGCCCATATAGCTATAAAAAAACTAAATGTAAAACTATACCAGACAGGGGAAAGTGTAAAACGATTGCCTGTATTAAAAAATAGAGGTTGAGCCTCTGAGATGGTTCTAAGTATTTCTCCACTGCCACCCAAATATGTGAATCCGGAAATTATTGAGTAATATAATGACGGAGAAATAATCTTAATCAAAAATATTCCAATTAATGCAAGTATAAATATTAATAAAGGATAGTACCACCATACAATTTTTTTATTTTTCACTAAACTGGACATAAAGCTTAATATAAACACTGCAATAATAACAAATGTAACGAATGAAACCTGGAACCAAGACAGGAACATCGAACTCATTTCCAACCCAGGTCGAACTTCTTTTACTACAAAAGGTATTATCAAAATGAGAGTTACGAGCAATGTGACCGAGGATATTATTGTAGTTGGTCCGGATATTTTGTTTTCTTTTATGTCTAATGTAAATTGTATAAACACATACATAGCTATCAAACCAATAAAAATAGGGGAGCCAATCCATGTTAGCAAAGAAACGGCCAATAAAATACCAGCACACACGGCATACATTAAAGGTCTGGTGAAAAAATCTTTAAAATGCATTTTCTTTATATCTACTGACAATACATGATCACTACCAGAGAGTTTTAATGCTGCTACAAAGAATGCATATGATGCTGTTAATAAAAGTATCTCAGCAACATGATGATCAGAGTAACCAAAAAGTGATTGTTTAATATGGCTTGGTAAGATAGCTAATACACCTATGCTTATTAAAGCAACATCTTTGTTGAAAATTTTTGAAACTAAAAAATACAATGGTATAAAAGTTAATATTCCTAATAATACTGGAAAAAATACAGCTGTTAATTCAACAGTTAATGTGTCAGGTGAACCAAAACCCACAATTAGGGCAAAAAAGGATACAACCTGATCATACAAAGGAGGCCATCCAACCTCAAATCCGTATGGGAAATTGATATATGTGTCGAATTTAACATTCTCTGGAAAGTGTGTGGTTGTAAATTGTATTCTTCTCAAATGGTAATAAGAATCAAAACCAATCGGATGAACTGTATTGTCAACAAAAACTTTTGGGAATGATAATAGCCTGATACAAATCGCAACTGAAGATATTAGCACAAAATATAATTTTGTGTTTCCTTTCAGAGAAAAATTATCATCTTGCATTTCATTCATATTTGCAAAGTTTGAATAAATAACTTCCTATTAACAATCAAAAAAGATATATAATTTATAGATGTCAATGTGTATAGCATGCCTACCATATCAATTGTAATGCCTTCAATGAATGAAGAAAAGACTATTGGAATTTGTATTGAAAATTCATTGGCTGTTTTTGATAATTATAAACTTAAGGGAGAGATCATAGTAGTTGATAATTCGACTGACAGGACGGCTGAAATTGCAAGGTCTATGGGCGTAATTGTAATTGATTCGATTAAAGGATATGGGAATGCATACATTGCAGGATTGTCACGCTCTAAAGGAGATTACATTGCCATCGTGGATGCAGACAATACCTATGATATACTTGAATTACAAAGGTTTTTTGATATTTTAATATCGGGCGACGCAGATTTTGTAATCGGTAGCAGGTTAAAGGGAAACATAAAAAAAGGGGCTATGCCATTACTACATCAATATATTGGTAATCCACTGTTAACATGGCTTTTAAATTTATTATTCAAAACCAGGATATCAGATGCCCATTGTGGGATGAGGGCGTTTACAAGGGATGCCCTGAATAAAATGAACATAAAGACGCATGGGATGGAAATGGCATCTGAAATGGTTATTGAAGCAGTTGATAAAGGTTTGAGGATTAAAGAAGTTCCAATTACTTATTATGTGAGGGATGCCCCATCAAAGTTGAGATCTTTCCAGGATGGTTGGCGGCACCTACGGTTCATGATGCTGTATCGGCCTATGCCGTTTCTTTTTGTGCCGGGCGCGTTTGTATTTCTTCTCGGAATGTTTTTGACGGCAACTATCATGTTCAAAGGAGATGTGGTTGAGAATCGGCTTCATTCGTTTATTTTAGGCAGCATGCTACTTGTCATAGGGGGCCAGATACTGACTACAGGGGTTTATATGAAGGCATACGGTTTTGTGCACGGTATGTATGAACGTGAAGAAGGGTGGTTTAAAAAATTTCTTGATTACCATTCACTTGAAAAGGAACTGCTGGCCGGAGGGTTCGTGGTAACAGTAAGTCTATTTCTTGGAGCCAGTGTAGTGTCTACGTGGATAAAGTCAGGATATGGTTCGATTTCTGAGATAGAATTTGCCATAATGGCGATGGTCTTTGGAGCAATCGGGTTGCAGATGATTTTTATGTCGATATTCTTAAGTGTACTTATGCTGGATATTGATACTGATTGGTGAATCAAGTTGAAGATTGCATTTGTATATGATGCCGTGTATCCGTGGATAAAGGGCGGAGCAGAGAAGCGGATATATGAAATTGGAACACGTCTTGCCGTGCGCGGCGATGAGGTCCACCTTTTTGGAATTAAATGGTGGGATGGCGAGGACGTTATTGAGTATGACGGCATGGTGTTGCACGGTGTGTGCGCAGCGCAGGAGCTGTATGTTAACAGTAGGCGGTCGATCCCTGGGACGCTGGTGTTCTCGCTGAAGCTGGTGTGGCATATGTTCCGGGAAAAGTTTGATGTTATTGATGTGAGCGTATTTCCATACTTTTCATGCTTTAGTGTGAAGTTTGTGTCTGTCTTCAGGAGAACGCCCGTGGTCTTTACATGGCATGAGGTATGGGGTGATCACTGGTATGAGTATATGGGGCGATTGGGGTTTTTTGGTAAACTTGTGGAGCGCATGGTTTTGTTTTTGTCGTCTAATATTGTTGTGGTGTCGGAGATGACGAAAAAGGACCTGCGATCGCCCGGCCTGGATGGCAATAAAATCCGACTCGTTCCAAATGGTGTGGATCTGAAGAAGATCTCTATAGTGACGCCGTCTGATGAAGCCTGTGACGTGCTGTTCGCCGGACGGCTGATCAGGGAGAAGAATGTGGATGTGCTGCTGGAGGCTGTGGTACAGGTTCGGGAGGATATGCCTGATGTCAAGTGCTGTATCATTGGCACCGGTCCTGAGAAGAAGCAGCTTGAGGGACTTGCCGCATCGCACGGACTTGTGGATGATGGCAATATCAGGTTTTTCGACTTCATGGAATATGATGAGATGATCGCGCGCATGAAATCTTCTAAGGTGCTGGTGCTGCCATCAAGCCGTGAGGGGTTCGGGATGGTGGTGGTAGAGGCCTTTGCGTGCGGCGTGCCTGTGGTTACGGTTGCTGAAGCGCACAATGCTGCAGCGGAGTTGGTTGATGTGGGGTGTGGGTTTGTTGTTAAGCTTGATGCGCGCGCAATTGCGGGGGCTGTGCGGGAATTGCTGGGGGATGAAGAACTTCGGTACAGGATGGGAAAAGCTGCAGAAGAAGCGGGGCGAGGTTATGACTGGGATGGGATTGTTCATGAACTACGGGAACTGTACGAGGAACTGATATGAGGATTGCGATATTCCATGATTATATCGGTGCTATTGGCGGCGGGGAGAAGCTGGTGCTGACGCTTGCGCGCGGGCTTGGTGCGGATGTTATTACTACTGATGTAGATGCGGATTCTGTCAGGAAGATGGGGTTTGGGGATGTGAATATTATGAGTCTTGGTGGGACTGTGAAGATGCCGCCGCTTAAGCAGATCTCTGCTTCTTTTAAGTTTGCGATGTGTGATTTTTCGAAGGAGTATGATTTTTTTATTTTTTCGGGGAACTGGGCGCATTTTGCTGCAAGGAGGCATGGGCCGAATATGTGGTACTGTTTTACTCCTACAAGGGCATTTTATGATCTCTATAACACATTTTTACAGAGGCAATCTTTCATTACATGCCAATTTTTCAAGATTTGGGTGGCATTGCATGAGCCTGTAAGCCGTAAATTTGCAAACTATATTGACTATATTGTTACAATATCAGCGAATGTGCAACGAAGAATTAGGAAATATTATGGGCGAGATTCTGAGATAGTCTATCCTGCAATTGACATTTCAAAATTCAATTTCAAAAAATCAGGTGCTTTTTGGTTATCTGTGAACCGGTTATATCCGGAAAAACGTGTAGAGTTGCAAATTAAAGCGTTCAGGCAAATGCCCGAAGAGAAGTTACTCATCGTTGGAGGTTATGCGAAGGGAGATCATGCTTCTATATATGTATCACAGCTTTTAAATAATATTCCTAAGAATGTCACATTACTTGGTAGTGTTTCAGAAGATGAGTTGAACAATTTATATGCTACCTGTAAAGGACATATTACAACGTCGCTTGATGAGGATTTTGGAATGACCCCCCTTGAAGCTATGGCGTCGGGTAAGCCTACGATAGCAGTCAATGAAGGTGGCTATCTTGAAACTGTGGATGATGGTATAACCGGAATTCTTGTGACGCCTAACGAAAATGCTATAATGGATGCAGTTAAATTAATCTCCAGTAATCCAGAAAAATATAAAAATGCATGTATGGAACGAGCAAAAGATTTTGATACATCATGTTTTATCAAACAGATGGTCGAAATAATTGAATCGCTTGAGAACAAGCAGGAATAAAAAACATGAGCGAATTATGGGATTACCGGCATCTGACTCTTAAACTTGCAACAAGTGAGTTCAAACTTCGGTATAAAAATTCGTTGCTTGGATTTTTCTGGTCGCTATTAGAGCCGCTGTTGATGTTGACTGTACTGTATGTGGTTTTTACCAATCTTATGCGTGTAAATGTTGAACATTATCAACTGTTCTTGCTAATGGGGATAGTCTCATGGAATATGGTGAGCCGGGGGACGACCATGAGTTTAAATAGCATACTTGGTAAGCCGAGCCTTGTGCAAAAGGTCTATTTTCCAAGAGAGGTTCTGGTGATCAGTTCGTGTATCACGGCTTTATTGATGTCGATGCTGGAGTTTGTTGTGTTTGCAGCTTTTATGATATTCTTTAAGGTCGTACCAGGTATTACTATTATTTATTTCCCACTGGTGCTGGCTGTGGAATTCTTGCTGATTCTTGGAGTTTCGTTTGGGTTGGCTGCGCTAAATGTGTATTACAGGGATGTGCAATATATCTGGGGAGTAGTGCTGCAGGCAGGTTTTTTTGCAGCTCCGATCATATACCCTTTGTCAATTATTCCTGAAAAATATGTATGGATTATCATGTTAAATCCGATGACCAGAATTATCGATATGTTAAGAGGGTCTGTTATTTATTCTTCCATGCCTGCTGCAGGAGATATAATATATGTTACCATATCTACTATCTTGATGCTGGTTATCGGATTTGCTATTTTTGCTAAACTTGAACCCGGGTTTGCGGAGGAGATGTGAATGAAGAACGGTGAGGATGCAATAATTGTGAAATATCTATGGAAGACATTCAAGCTTCCTCACGACAAACGGAAGACGATCTTTGAATCCATTGCGGGGATCTTTGATGGCAAGCAGGGCTATGAGGAGTTAGTAGCACTTAAAGACATCAATTTCACAGTGAAGAAAGGCGAAGCTGTAGGTATAATTGGAAAAAATGGATGCGGTAAAAGTACTCTTCTTAAGATTATTGCGAATATCTTTCGACCTACGAAAGGTTCGGTCGCGATTAATGGGAAAATCACGCCATTTCTTGAGCTTGGTGTGGGGTTTCAGCCAGACCACACGGCCAAGGCGAACATCTACATATATGGTGCTATTATGGGATTATCTGACCGGGAGATTGATGCAAAATTAGATGAAATACTTGATTTTTCAGGACTTAGGCGGTTTGAAGATACGAAACTTAAGAACTTCTCATCAGGTATGCAGGTAAGACTTGCGTTTGCAACTGCTATCCAGACAAATCCTGAGATATTGTTGATGGATGAGGTGCTGGCTGTGGGTGATCTGGAGTTCCAGCAGAAATGTCTGGATGTTTTCCAGCAGTACATTAAAGAGAAGAAGACGATTGTATTTGTTTCTCATGATTTGAACTCGGTAAGACGTTTTTGCAGTAAGGCGCTATTTTTGCGACATGGTGAGCAGGTGGCATTTGGGAATACGAATGAAATAATTGATAAATATGTGTATGGTGTTGATGTGCAAAAAGATACGAAGGATTTACAACTCGACCCGGAAATAGATGAATCAAATCACTTAAATGAAGATGCAAAGGAGGAAAAAACAAGGTGGGGTAACAAAAAAGTCGAGATTAATAATGTTAAGTTTATTAATAAATTCGGTAAAGAAAGTACTATGTTCAATTCAAGAGATCCGATGACGATTCGTATTGAATACAATGTTAACGAAGCAGTGGAGGATCTTCAAATAGGTATTGCAGTCTACTCTGATAATGATGTTATGTGCTATGGCACCAATACAGATATTCGAGGATATGTGGTTGATACTACGCCTGGCAGTAATGAAATAAATCTTAATATTCACAATCTCACAATGATGGAAGGTAAATTTCATCTCACCGTTGCAGCCCACAGCAAAGAACACGAACCATACGACTGGCGCGACAAGCAATTTTCGTTTAATGTTGTGAAAAATGGAAATGATGCGGGCTTGTTTGATGTCCCATGCGAATGGAAACAATGAGTTTATTTATTTACTATGTAGTGGTAATCTAATTCTAAACATGCAAAAGGATGAATAATCATGAAATCAGCACTAATCACCGGAATCACAGGACAGGACGGCTCATATCTCGCAGAATTATTGCTTGAGAAAGGATATGATGTTTATGGATTGATCCGCCGTCTGAGCACTCCGAACATCTCCCGAATTGAGCACATTCTTTCTGATATCGAACTGGTGGAAGGTGACCTTACGGACCAATCCTCTATAAACAATGCGATGCACAGTATCCAGCCTGATGAGATCTATAATCTGGCCGCACAGTCGTTTGTTGGCACGTCCTGGAATCAACCTGTTCTAACTGGAGATGTCACCGGGCTTGGCATTGTGAGGGTGCTTGAAGGTGTTCGGCATACCTGTCCGGATGCACATGTATATCAGGCATCTACAAGTGAGATGTTCGGGAAGGTACATGAAACCCCCCAGAACGAGATGACCAGGTTTTATCCACGCAGTCCATACGGCTTTGCAAAGGTCTATGGATACTGGGCTTGTATTAATTACAGAGAAAGTTACGGCATGCACGTATCCAATGGAATCCTGTTCAACCATGAATCCCCCAGACGCGGGATTGAGTTTGTGACGAGGAAGATCACAGACGGGGCTGCACGGATCAAGTTAGGCCTGGCAGACGAACTACGCCTTGGCAACCTTGATGCAAAACGTGATTGGGGTTATGCAGGTGATTATGTTGAAGCTATGTGGCTTATGATGCAGCAGAATGAACCGAACGATTATGTGATCGCAACCAATGAGACACACTCAGTATGCGAATTCGTTGAGCTTGCGTTTAACGCAGTGGAGCTTGATTGGGAGAAATACGTGGTAGTCGATCCAAAGTTTATACGCCCAGCTGAGGTAGACCTTTTGCAGGGTAATGCATCAAAAGCAAAGCAGGTGCTTGGCTGGGAGCCGAAGGTCAGGTTCGAAGAACTTGTTACGATAATGGTCGAGGCCGATATGAAGCGGCTGGAACATAAGTGATTTTATCGAACAGTATGCGAGGCAGCAAAATGGATACATTTGAGATCAGGGATGATGAGATCGATGTTGAAGAGATCATGCGCCAGATTAGGGAGAATATCAAGAAACGCAGGGAAAGCGGTGCATACGATGATGAGATGGAAGATATCGTCAATAAGCCGCTATCGGCACTGAGCGAATCTCACACTGGAAACGCCGTTTTGGACACTGACGACGACCTGTCCCATGATCTGGAGTATATCAATTCTAACTGGGATACGCATGCGGAATATTATATCAGTTCCCATAGACCAATTATTGGTAAGTTTCTGGTTCGTGGCAGGCAGATGGTTCATGGCGAAGTCAGGCGGTATGTGGATCTTATTGTTGACAAACAAACTGAGTTTAATGCACACATTGTCAATTTAATAAATAAGTTGTCAGGCAGAATTGAGAAACTGGAAGGTAAGGTTAATAGCGAGATTCAATCCGTTTCGCAGAATGTTCAGGAACTTGAAGGTAAAGTTAATACTGAG
>JAUVKD010000194.1 GCA_030596385.1 Methanosarcinaceae archaeon
AAAAACATGCCTTCGCTTGTATACGTTTAAAGTCATAACGGGAATTACTGGATATATAGAGACTGTCGGAAAAGTGGTAAAATCGAAACATTTTAATAAATATTTGTAAGTAAAACGCTATGCAGCGTTGCACACAATTTATTGGATAAGTTAAAATCCCCACAAATGTGGACTTTTCCGACAGTCTCCAATAATACCTTACGAGATATTTGCGTGTTTTGTTGGCGAGAAAATCCTTCTTCCGATCGGATTAACTCAGACTATATAATCCTACAGATTATACACAACGAGAAAAATCCCCATCCAGTCGGATTAACTCGAACTATATTAATTCTATAAATTGTATTCTATTAAAAACGTACATATCTATCACTTTTCCGACAGTTTCTTCTAAATAAGAACAATACCGCATTTTGCAAGAGAACAACTACTTTTTGATGTTTTTGTGAAAATTCTTCAAAGGCGACGCTAGTATGACCTGTGCAAGTACCAATCCAATGCAGTTGGCAAGCACATCTGCGATGCTTGCTGTTCTTCCGGGCACGAATGATTGATGTATTTCATCTGCCATGCCATAAATTATACCCAGGATCATCGCAAAAAGGATCGCATGTTTTCTAATTCCTGCATTTCCGGAATTAATGAATGTCAGGTAGAGTAAGGTCCCGAAACCAAAATAAAGAATCATATGCTCGATCTTATCAATGTTGTGTGATAGGTATTCTGCAAACCAGACTGTGACTGAAAAAACGTGTTTTACGATCGTATCTATTATTTGAGGTATAAGCGATGGATCCGGAATGGCTACTATTGGTGCATTTGACAGCGAAGGTAAATAGAATATCAGTACTGCGTAGATACAGGCGAGTATTACAAATATGCGAAATCTTCCGGATTGGGTGTATTGCAGCATAGTTTAATCGTTTTGTTGTTTTTTATGTAATTTTAAGATATATTAGTAAATAGTATATTCGATGACTTATTATATATATATATGCCTATTTAAGCAACATTTGAACAAATGAGTTATCTTATCTTTATTCAAACATTATTGCCAAACATGATCTGTCATTAAATTTAAAACGTAAGGTGGTACGAAAAATGAAATTAGGAGCTACAGGTTTATTTAAAACATTTTTCTGTAAGGCTGTTTCAATCCAAACTTTTATAATGATTGCACGTCATTAATATTTTTTTCGAACCCAATGATTTCGATAAACAGTGTAAAACTGACCGGATACAGTTGGAATGTCCACAGAACATGCCACATTTCCACTACATCGAATGGCATGACCGGATCGTTCTTGAAAACACGAGTTACGATCATTGCGGGCATGCGATCATAGTGAAGATCATGGAGTGTGACTGCAAGTCGAGTGTAGTATGGTCTTAAGAGATATTGGATTGCACCCCTTCCAGCGGACAGGGTTGCAGGCATCCCTTTCATACACTTTTTTGACACCTATTTTGTGATGGTTCCCTCGGTGTACCTGGTTAAAATGCCGGGTATTTCCATAGAGGTTGCGGGAGTCGAGCTTGTCAGGGTATCGGGGTGGACAGCCCCTCATTCCTGACACTGAATGCGGTCTTACGGTTGAAACCCTATATGACCGGATCGTGAACTACCGGAAGATAATGAAATATCTCTGAAAAATGAGATCGTATAGTAAAATGTATGGCGATTACTTTCACCCTGCTTGGCTTATCTTTATTACGAATCCGGTCTTTATTGACATATAACAGCACAGGAGGGAAAAGAAAATTTGCAAGACTATGATACAACTCTCAAATATTTATCAGACAAGTTCCCAAAACATTTTGTGGAACTGATCTTCGATGGATTTGAAGGGGAGGTAACACCTCTGGATAAGGAGTTGCCGACCAATAAACGTCAATCCGATTATCTTGTTGAGGTCAAGAATAGATGTTCGGATTGTGATACCAGCAAATTCATTTTGCATATTGAATTCCAGAGTTCACATGATGTAGATATGCCACAGCGAATGTTGGCCTATTATGCAAGGATTGTTGACAAACACAAATTACCGGTTTACCCGGTTGTGGTGTATCTAAATCCAGCCAATAACAATCTCAATATTCCTGATGAGTATGTAAATTCGATATATGATAAAGACATCATGAGATTCAAGTACAAGGTGCTGAAGTTATGGGAAATCGATCCGAGTCGAATTATAGACAATGCTTTATATGGTTTGTTTCCAATAATTCCATTAACAAATCATGAATCGACCAGTGATGAAGACTGTTTAGAAACATGCTTTGATCTGGTGCAGAATGTTAATATTGATGACGGGACATTAAAGTCTGATATGTTTGTATGTACCGGCATACTTGCAGGGCTGAGGTATCCAAAAGAGTTAGTTAAAAGCTTGATGAAGGTGGAAATAATGCAAGAATCTGTAATATATCAGGATATTATCAATGAAGGTATTAAGAAAGGTAGAGTAGAAGGAATGGAAAAAGGAAAAGAGGAAGGAATGGAAAAAGGAAAAGAGGAAGGAATGGAAGATAGCATCATTTCTGTGTTATTTACCAGATTTGAATATGTTTCCGCTAATCTGGTGGATATGATTCACCATATCAAAAACCGCTCCCGGCTGAATGAATTGTTGAAACTGGCAGTTACAAGCAAGTCTCTTTCTGAATTTGAGCAGAAGCTGCGGTCTGCGTAGTTTTTCTGTGCGTTATTTTTGTCATTTGATTTACTCACCGCAAAGACTGTGTAACCTTAACTTGGTGTCCTTTGTGGTATAGTCTAACTTAAATAATATATTTCAGCAGCCATAGTGAAGCACTCCACGTACAACAACTGAATACAACATACCGACCTGACAACCATTTGATAAAAACCAAAAAGATCGAAATTAAGATTATAGGTGTATCAAGTCAAAGGTCCCAACACTATTGCACAGTGTTCCTCTTTGTTTTTCCGAACCATTCCGGAAGATAATTATAAATCTCAAATTTTGTATGTGTTTAGCTGGTTACGATAAAATGTCGATGCATAGCCCAAATTACCAGACCCCGCGTAGCAACCCGCCGCAGGCGGCGGATTCCCGCAACACTGACGCGAACGATACGGGCGTTTTCGC
>JAUVKD010000069.1 GCA_030596385.1 Methanosarcinaceae archaeon
ATTTATTAACAAATAACGGTATCAATCGGAGTTATTTAGGATTGATACTTCTGTGGTTGAATGCTTAAGTTCTTTATATGTGTTGGGGTTGGGTTGGGGAGTTGGGTGGAAAGTTGGGAAGGGGTATGATTTTAAAAATCGAGTAAAGGATTGATATCCACGAATAATTTATCTTAATTGTAATACCCCGCAGCTCTGCTACGGTTGGGATAAGTCAATGCAACGTCAGTAGCCTTGGACATTAAGATACCCCACAGCTCTGCTGTGGGGAGGTTCATTTGGATTATCCGAATATGCATTTTACCCTGCTTTTTGATGTGGATATATTATATCTGCTGGATTTTCGTGCTATTTATTTCCAAGCGCTAAAAAAAGAGATGGTTTATTTGAAATCTTATATGATAAAGATCGATTTTCATTTTCAAATTGTTTAAGTTTTTCAAGATTGTCCACTGATATATTTTTTAATCCGGCTTCAGTAAATATATCCACGACATCGTTTGGTGTGCTTCCATTATAAAATGGCAATTGATATTTTATATTAGCATAGTGACTCGTAAACATACACGGATTTCGTTTTTCCGTCATATAAACAAATATTTTACCAATAAATCTGCGTAAACGCATATCTATTGAAGAATCGTACCATTTCCCATCGATCAACATAATTTGACCACCGGACTTCACAACGCGACTCCATTCCTCAACAGCGATCCTGGGATTTGGTATCGTCCACAGAAGGTGTCTGTTAATCACAATATCAAAGGTTTCATCTTCAAGTGGTAAGTTTTCCGCATCGCCATGCATAAAGTCAACAGTTAAATTTAATTTGTCAGCGTTTTGCCGTGCTTTTTCCAACATACCCCTGGAGATATCTATTCCTACTACAGTATGTTTCATTTCTGCAAAAAGCAGAGCTAAAAATCCAGTACCGGTTCCAACGTCTAAAATCCTGAGATTTTCATCTGTTCTGACTGCATTTTTTAGTATGTTCTTCCAAAAGTGTTGAGTCTTATTCTGCGATTTATATCCACCTTTATCATAAGTTTGGCACCTTTTATCCCAATACAGTCTGACAATTCTTTTCGTGTCCATTAGTAAACTCCTTTTAAATAATGTATAAGATATATTATTATCTATTATTACGATTATTCAGAAAAGTAACCTCTAATATTATAAAACTTGTGATTATAACTATTTATAAAATAAAAGTATATGTTACTAAAAGTTACCGATGAATTTTTATGGCGTCCGGATTAAATATGGGGAATGAGAATCGAATCTAATTAAACTCATTTTCCCACATACAAGTGAATTATTCTCTCTTTTAGCCAACAAATTATGTATACTCTTTAAAATTGAATTTAAAGCCACATATATACTTTTCAATTTTAATACAAAATATGGATTTATTTACTTATAATTCATATATTCTCATAGCAAACACGTCATTATGCAATAATGTGTGAGTTTAAGATGATTCAAGCCTTCACATATGATGGATGATATATTTAAACACATATATCAAATTTTGCAGTTTTTCGCACAGGAAGAGATGATCTGATAAGAAGTTAAAGTGCTTTCAAATGTTTGATCAAAGAAGGCCAATAACAAATTTTTAGGGGTAATCGAGTACACATACTTCTTTATAAGTAAAATGGGGGGAGGTAAACGCCGACTCTCAATCCCCATATGGGTTTCCGATTATTTAATCGCATGGTTATAACACATGTGAAAATATTATTATGTGTTCGGTGTCGAATTTTATGATATTCTCTATGATTCGATAAATTATTCAGTCTAACGATAATGTTTATGCATTGTGAATAGTTACTGAATTTGATTCACAATAAATATGGCAACGGTATTGTTAAAAAGAAAGGCATTTTAAGGATAACGTCTTTTAAGCAAAAAAAGTAACAGCGATTTATGTAGATACAGATGTATTGTGTGCAAAAGCACACTGTTTTTCATGAGTTGAATGCAGACTAAATGATAGTCTGCAAAAACAATTTTAAAATATTATTGCGGAATGATATCAAATTTGACAGTTACGTATGCAAGTCAAATTGTTTCGCATAAAGGAGAATTCCAATGAAAATATACAAATCTTATGATGACCTACCCAAAATAAAATTGCCAAATAATCAGGAGGTATTTATAAGTGACAGTACAATCCGTGATGGTTCCCAGATGCCTGGCATTGTTATGAATAAACAGCAAAAACTCAAAATATACGGTTTTTTACATGAAATCGGTATTGAAAAACTTGAAACATTTGTATTTAACAAGCGTGACCGGGCAGCAATCAAATTGATGTTTGACTATGGATATGAGTTTCCAGAAGTTACGGGATGGGCACGGGCAGTGTCGGCAGACATTGATATGGTACTGGAAGTTGACGGGATTAAAGAAGTCGGAATACTAATGTCAGTATCTGATTCACACATATTTGACAAGATGGGACTTGCAAGCCGTGAAGCAGCAGAGGAGAAATACTTAGATGCACTCCAGTATGCGGTTGACCACGGACTACGAACCCGTGCGCATATTGAAGATATGACACGTGCAGATAACTATAATTTCGTGTATCCGCTTATTGGGAATCTACTTGAGATAGACCCGAATTGTACGATCCGGCTGTGTGATACAGTAGGTTTCGGTCTTCCATTTATTAGCGTTGATGAGCCGTATGGTATTGCTTCGATGGTTAAGCACATTAAAGATGAACTTGGTGCTGAAAACATAGAAACGCATTGTCATGATGATTTCGGTCTGGCTGTTGCGAATTCACTTGCAGGGTACTGGTACGGTGCTAACTGGTCAAGTGTAACATTCCTTGGTATCGGTGAGCGGGCAGGAAATGCTGAAATGGAAAAACTGCTTGTTTTCCTTACAGAGCGGGTTGAAGGATTCGATAAATATAATCTTGAATCAATATCAAAATTTGCCAGATTCATGGAAAAAGAAATCGGAATCAGGATCCCACGCAATAAATCCGTTGTTGGTAAAAACATTTTTGCACATGAATCAGGGATCCATGCCGCAGGTGTTATTAAAAATCCGTTCACGTATGAACCTTTCCTGCCAGAGAAAGTCGGAGGAGAACGCATATTTCTTATTGGTGATTCATCTGGTATTGAAGTTTTGAGATATAAGGTTCAGGAAACACTGAATGACCTGATGGATGTTGATATAACAATAAACAAAAATGACCATCGTCTTAAAGCTATTCAGACTGACATCCATAAATTGTATGACAGGGAAAAGCGGGTTTCATGTATCTCTGATGAAGAGATACGGGCATATGTTGAAAAATACTTCTTGTTTGAATCTGTTGTCAAGCGTGATATGCATCATGAAGATGGATATTCGAACGAAGAAGATGAACGATAATACAATATTTTGGCAGTGTCATAATATACAATAGTTTATTGTAAGATGCTATAAAATCATTCTATTGGTGAACATTATGCACGACCAAGAGGATAAATCGATGTTGTTTGTCAGAATTCCGGATGCTTTTATTATCGAAAATGTATTTGCATAGATTGTTTCGATAAAATCTCGATGCACAACTTATATTGCAAGACCCCTCGCAGCAATACCGCCGCAAGCGGCATTACAACAAGAAGTCATATCAAAAATTGCCTTATGGCTGCCCCTTTCATTCGTGGTAATCCTATGTGGGATGCGTCAATGGTAACGTTGTGCACGGATAAAAGTACAAAAAGGACATGGGGAGAAACATAGTTTATTCAATCTCCCATTTTTAACTAATAAGACGATATAAATATATTCTCACTTCAGCAATTAAGATCTGAGTTATGTACAGAGCCCACTTGATTTAACCTAAAAAAGGAAGTGAGAAATGATTTCGACTATTCAGACAATTGATAATAGAAATTATAGCAACATATCAAGTAAGATAATTCACAAATTTATTTAAGGGATGTTTTTATGGAAGAACAAGAAGAGTATATTCAGGCTCTTATCGAATTGCATCGTGGCCTTGAGAGACAGGGTCCTGGTGATAATGATTTTTCGAATCGGATAATATCCCAAATCCCGGAGTTACCTCCAAATCCACGCATAGCAGACATCGGTTGTGGAGCTGGTGCGGGAACACTATTGCTGGCGGACAAGTTTAGAACAAATATACGAGCGGCAGATTTCTCAAGAGAATTTCTTACTGAACTTAAAGAACGAGCAAGACAGCAAGGTTTTGATTATTTCATAGAAACTTTCGAATGTGAGATAGGAAGTCTTGATTGGGAACCGGAAAGTATCGATCTTCTTTGGTCTGAGGGTGCCGCTTATAACATAACATTTGAAGGTGCTTTGAAAGCATGGCGACCATTGATGGTAACTAATGGTATCGCTGTCATTTCTGAAATGAACTATTTCACAAACGAAGTACCGGAAACAGTATTAACTTACATGCAAAATGCTTATCCTGACATTAAAACCGAATCAGAAAACTCAGAAATTATACGCTCATCTGGTTTTGAGATTTTAGGCATTTACCGTTTACCTTCAAAAGCATGGTGGATTAATTATTATGAGCCACTTCGGAAAAAAATAACATCTTTAAAGGATTCGAAAGATAACACCATGCAAGCCGTTATCAGTGAAACGGAAGCGGAAATTGAATTTTTTAAAGAATATGATGATTTTTATGGATACTCATTTTATGTTATGAGAACTATATAGTATATAGTGGAAATAATACGATCTTGATACTAATACACCGAAACGCCTACAATTTCCTACAACCGTGGATATGACTTCGATCCCTATCGGTCGCTACACCCTTCGGGAAAATTGTCTACGCTCGTTTCCCGCTTTAGCAACTTCTCATATCCGCAGTCGGCGCGTTCTACTGATACTACCGATCAGCATTTGTAAAATACGCAGTTCCTACGCGCCTGAGTAATCCGTGCAAACACAAACAATAATTGAATTTTCAATGTGTATTCAGGGCAAGTGGGGAAGGATAGGCGCCGCGCTACGCGCGTGTGGTATCGCTGTTATCATAAACTCATTAAAATACCTGTACCACAATACAACAGTATATCGGCTAAATATATGCAATATAAGAATTCGCGTTTGAAATTATTATAACAACAAAAAATTGAAATCCGAAGATATAAAAAATTACAAAAATGAACGAGAAAACAAAACGATTCTTAAAATCAAAGTTCCAGGACTACTACCGCACCGCAGAGATTCATCTCCCGCCTGATTTCACTTCACGTGAATGGGGATTCATATTGTTTGACGAAATGCCGGAGTTCGTAATGCGCCGACATAAAGCGTTTGGATCGCGCGGTGAGTTGCAGGATTATCTTTCAGGAATGGTGCCAGCACATGTATATTATTCTGTGGCGTACTATGAATATCCCAACGCGCCGAATATGCAAGAAAAGAACTGGTTGAGTGCTGATCTTATCTTTGACCTTGATGCCGACCATCTCCCCGGTGCTCCAGAGTCATATGCTGATATGCTGGAGCACGTTAAACAGGAATCACTCAAGCTTTATGGATTTTTGAACAGCGATTTTGGTTTTGCGGAGGAAGACATACATATAGTGTTCTCGGGCGGGCGCGGTTACCATTTTCACATAAGTACACCTGCTGTTCGCTCGCTGGGAAGTGCAGAGCGCCGTGAGATCGTAGATTATGTGAGCAGTACCGGGCTTGAAATTAATCGTTTTTTTGGCAAGAGGGGAGTAAGCGGTGATGCGGGCCGTGATAGTGCAGAGGTTTTCGTACTACCTTCCGAAAATGAAGGTGGCTGGGGTGGACGGATCAACCGATACATAATATCATATTTATCGGAAATTACGAAACTTGAGGATTCGATAAAGGTACTCAAAGGTTTTGATGGAATTGGAAAGAAAAAGGCTGAGCAG
>JAUVKD010000134.1 GCA_030596385.1 Methanosarcinaceae archaeon
ATAATAATAAAATAAAAAATAATATCAGTATGATTTGATTAAAATTATATAGGTAAAAAAAAACAAATAATAATAATCCAATTAATTGTTCGAAAAATGACATGTTATATGAATAATATATATTACAAAAATAATAACATCTTCGACGTATTTAGTAAAGTAGTATACATTTAAAATTAATAAAAAAGTTAAGACAATCCATATTTAAGGATTATCTTAACTCGATATACTTAATTTACAAGGGTTGTATTTGTAGTGATCTCAATATCCCATTTTTCAGTTGTTGTATTTATGCTTGCATTTATATTAAGTCCGCCAAACTTGTACCATGAGATATTAATATCGGTCATTGTATGACATCCGATACATGCAGCACTATCAGTTGCAGAAGCACTAGACTGATTGTAGAAATCACTATGTGCAGAATCAGGATCACTTAGTTGCACTGTTGCATTATAGTGGCAATCCGCACAATCCACTTTTATAGCAGCATGCGGCGTGTTTTGAGTTCGCCATGTGCCGTTGAAGTCAGTCGCATTACTTAGATTAGAGAGACCTGCTTGTGTGAAATCTTCGAAACTATAACTACTCAAAGATGTTACATTCAGTCCATAATCTTCAAGAGCAGTTGCGTTGATCTGATGGCAAATAGTACATCCCGATTGTGTCGGGTACTCTGTTTCAAACGTGGCATGTGCACCACCCGCAGCTATATTTGCATTCCATTCATCTACTTCCGGTTGGTGACATTTTGCACATAATGCCTCCATATTATCTGGATTCTTAACACTAAACCATGTATGCTGTCCTACAAACATTGACAATGTGCTGGGCAATATAAATAATCCAATTGCAATAATAGCAATTGCCAAAATTAATACTTGATTTCCTTTCATAAATTTAAGCTCCTACTCCTTTTTAGCACATTATGCTATATAATTAATGTATATATCCTACTTTATATTTACAAGTTTGGGATTTGTTTTTAATGTATTCATTCCCATATTATTGTCTCAGTTCTTTTTGCTATCTGGTTAGCATTAATGTCATCCACCCTTATGATCACATCAATTTTGTCTCCTTTTTCCGGCACTTTTCGTAGTTCAGATATTATCTCATATTCTCCCGGCCCATTATAATTAACTGATCTCCAGTAATCTATCATTATCATGTCGCTGATGCTTTTCATGTAAACACCTGGATAATGAGCCGATGCTCCCTTGTAGTCTTCAACCTTACTTACTTTATCAATTGTAACATCTATATTATCTATAACCTGTGTACCATTGTGCTCTGAAATTGTAATATTGGTTTTTATGACTGTTTTTTCTCCAAGACAGCCAGATGCCATGATAAGTGCAATGAGTATGCTGGAAAAAAGAATTAACCGCATAAACTAATAAATAGACAGTAATAACTAATAAGTCTTTTGAAGTGATTTGAGATATTTTACTAAACTCCCAAATGACTGATAGGATTCAAATCAAAAAACTTAATAAACAAGTATGAGAATTCTTTGTAGGATCAAGTAACTGGCAGTATCAGCAAGTAGTTTTATATAAATTTGATCGATACGGATGTAAATCCAATGGCCCTGAATATTTTAATCAAAACCGTGGCAAGTGCTGGCGTAGGCGGTATTATCTACGGAATAGTCGTTATACTCCTGAACTATTTTGCACCAATTGTTGGAATTATCGCTGGTTTTATTAGCGGAGTCGGACTTGTGGTCTTAAGTGGCCAGGACGACGAGGATAATATGGATATTTCACCAGTTAACCTGCTCTATTTTGCAGGGGTTGCAATAGTCTCTCTTCTTATCGGATATATCATAATTTATTATTTTAAAACCGAGATCATCCACGGCATGCCATATTACCCGAAGGACTTCATAACACTTACAGAATTTATTTTATCCACACTCAGAATCCCGGATATACTCAGCACAATAATTGGTGGCCTTATTGCATTTTCATTATCTGGTAAAATAAGTGCAGTTTACAGGTATTTCCGCGGTGGCCCACCGGTGTGATTGTACTCACCGGGAATGATCTCTATATCGACCTGGACCCCGGAATGACATCCGACACATGCCCAGTAACCCTTTGAAAAATAATCTCCTTTGACATTTCCCATTGTATGGTCGAAAGGATTACCTGCTGTGTACCTGGTTGCCTCGTTGCACTGGCTTAGATAGAACGCCCTGTGAAGGTTACCTGAGTAATTTAAGACCATTCCCACATTGAGTCTGGTCTGCGACGTGTCGAACAGTTCAGGGTCATTTAAAGTATAATTCCTGTTGCCATGACACCAGTCATCATCACATGTTCTCATGGTCATTGCATGGGCACCAGGCTTGTCTATTAATGATGTATTGTGGCATAGGTGGCAGATTTCATTTCCATTGATCTCAGAATTACCATTATGATCCAGACTGACTAACAATGATGTTGAACCATTGTTCCACGAAGTGCCGTTCCATGTCCAGGTCTTATTATCGACGGAATAAATTGTGCCGTTCGATGGATAATAATCAATACCTCCAATGGCAAGATAAGTAGTATAATTAGTGTTACTGGCTGCCCTGATATGTACTTGACCGGTAGCAGACCCATTTACCTCATTATATTCTGCTATATGGCAGCGCTGGCAGTTCACTTCATCATAAAATATATGCTGCCCCGTGAACATTGAAAGTATATCAGGCACAACAAATATTGCAAGCGCAAACAGACCAATTATCAATAATATCTTACTGTGTTCCATAATTCACCGAACATTATTACCAGGCATTTGGCACTTCGTATCCACAGTTGCATATCTATGCACTTCCTGATTGAATAAACAGGCCACATTCCCGTGTATCACAATGCTTTGCGCTAACATAATGATAGTATGTATTCTTTTTAAATATGAATTTTTTCCAATGAAATTTATAAATTCACTATGAATCATTGAAAAACTCCCTGCTATTGTTGTATAATTGGGGGTCTGTCCTGTTTATGATATAATGCGCTGACTGGTTTAATCCGCTTATACCACTATAAATCATGATATCCCCGGATGTTTCATTATATTTTGAGTGACAGTTGGTACAATATATCTTCTTGGTAAGGTCATGTGTCAGATTAACATTATATTTCGCACTTGAGTTTGGATTGTATCCATGACATAAGCAATTTACCGGGCTGTGTGCGCCAGCGCTGACATTGGCTGCAGATGCAGGGTGACATTTGCTGCAAAATTGCTGCGGAGTGGTCTCGGTTTTAAATAATTCGTGATTGCCTGAAAGCATAGCATTAGCTATGCCTATGATCAATATGATTAAGATTCCCGCGATAATTATTCTTTTTCGGATCATAGATTTTTAGTACCACTCCTGACCTGTTCTGTTACCTTTATCCGGATATACGTGGCAGTATCTGCAATTATATGCAGGATCATAATAACTAACAGCAGCATTATATGCTGTTGCATTATGGCAGGTGGTGCAGTCCGTGATATCGAGCACGTTCGTTCCTCCGACCGAATATGTGGATGGTGTGGTTGTTACATTGTGGCGATCGCTTTCGTTTATCGGATCTGCTTGATACGAATGGCAGCATTCGCACCATTTCCAGGTATAATCCTCGATCGGGTGATTCATCTGCGTGTTGATATGGCACATCGTACAGTTCAATCCCCCGTGCACACTCGCATCGAACATCGTCTCGTTCACATACGCTTTAGAGTCGTCCAGTCCGATGTGGCAGCTTTTGCAATCCTCTGCCCAGTCCAGCGTTGGGATCTTAAGACTTAAATCATGTATCCTGCCTCTATTATGGCATTTTGAAACGATGCAGCCAGACGTCTTTGTCGCATGTGTAATGTTTGCGGTATAGTTCGGCGGACCTGCATGATCGAATATGCTGATGAACTCGTTTGTCGAGTTCTTGTGGCACCATGTGCAGTCAGAGTAACCGCCACTTACGTTTGCGATGTCAGGGCGGCTTCTCGCATAATGCGATGCCTGCGACATGTTTACACGGTAGGACGCGTTCCCGCCGGAATCGAAGCCCGGAACCTTCATCGTGCTTAAGTTGTGGCACCCATATCCGCAAGAGGATGAGTTCGTCTCGGCATTCGTGCGTGCTGTGATATTGATGCCGCCCTTGAAGTGGTTGTAGACCGCTGTTGCGCTGCTCACGTTCTCGTATGCACAAGTGCCGTTGTGGCACTCGTAGCAGAGGTATGCTTCGTTATTGAAGGTGTCCTCGTGCCCGTTCTCGGGATATGCGCCGTCAGGTACGTGGCAGCCCCAGCATTTGGCGTTGTTCGCATCATTGACCTCTGACAGAGCGATGCCGGTCATATTCTCATTGACATTCTCGTGCACGCCAAGATTCATCGCTGTCACATTGATCTCGTAGATTGTGGCGGCCTTGATCCCGTAGAGCGCGTGGCAGTCTGTGCAGTTTCCGCTCGTC
>JAUVKD010000188.1 GCA_030596385.1 Methanosarcinaceae archaeon
ATGCATTTTACCCTGCTTTTTGAAGTGGATACGAGGATATTAAAAATTGGGACATTAATTTGAAATCAATAAGTTATTTTTGTTTCGAACCCTCAACTTTACCTTTTTCCTTACAATTTTCCGTAATACTATACTTGTCATTTTCTCTACCATTATCCTGACTCCTACCCTTTACCTTATCACGCTCCTTAAACCACAATTTCTTGCGGTAATAGTTCAATGGATGGTTGATTCTCTTGCACAACTCGTCCGCACCATAACAGTTACCGTATGTTTTCATTGTATCACATGAAGGAGGAATGTATTTTGTGCCAGATGAACCAGATATATGGCTTATCTGGTATCGTGTTTTTTCCACGTCAAAATCCGGTGATATGTTAAACATGTTTATGATATCATCGATTGTCATTCCCACTATCAGCAAGAACGATGTCATAGCAAATCTCATGGAATGCGCAAGGTTAACGCCCGCTCTTGTGTTAGCAATAGAATGGGCAATGCATGGCGGAAATAACTCAATCTCAACAGCCTCAAATTCGCCTGCACCGTACTCGGTTTTTCGCTTGTCCAAATAATCTTTTATTTCATCAAGATACAGTGTGCAGGATTCGCATATATCGATCCCAACTTCTACCGGCAACGAATCCTGTATGCGCTCGCGCACAGTTTCCTGCAAAAGACGAGCAAACTCTTCCTTTGCTATGCGTACATTTCCATGGTCAAGCTTACGGTTTACCAGTTTCCATTTAAGGTCTTTCATTGAACTGGCAAGTTTGATGTAATCCGTAAAATGAATGTCAAAATATGAATCCGATTGAGTCGGGGTTGCACTTACATCGAAATCCTTGCCAAAATCACTCAAAAAATCCACATCGTGATTTTTGAGCAAAGTATATGCAGCCACTGCTTCTGCAAGTGAATATCGCCTGGTCAAAAAAGGATCATCAATGCAAGAAACCAGTATTCTTGCAAAGGGGTAAGAAAGAAGTTCGATAAGCACAGGTCCTTCATCCGAACCTGTAAGAGATGGTTTTTCAATTTCTCCTGATAATGATTGGATCACACGCTCCTTGCCGCGCGCGCGTGCGAGATCCAATGCACGTGATGTGATCAGGCGATCAAGAGAAAAACCAAGACTCCCTACATAACCGGATGCCTCTGAAATAAATGGATATAACGCAAGGTCCCTTTTATCCATACTATTAATCTGACTCGATCCTTGGTGCTAACAGGTATCCCACTTTCCCATCGCTGTTTGGAATCGCAAAATTGATCATTAAAGGGAAATCCTGTCCGAGAAGTAAAGTCACTTCATTAGACTTTGAAGCCGGTTTTGCAATATCTGAAAGGTAATCCAGTGAGAACAAAGAACGTGCATCTCCTGGCTTAAGGTCGATTAACTGGTCTCGTGTCATGTTAAGCCTTACACTATCAGTATCGCCTTCTGCTTCCATGTAAAACAAATCATTTTCAACACCAAGTATCATATGATCACTGATCTTTTCAGCGGCTCTTACGGCCTTACGCAGGTCCATACCATTTAAAACCACCTTCGCTGGCAGATCTAACTGCGGAATCTTTGGCTCAGCACGGATCGTTGACGGATCAAGCAAGGATATGGTGTAAGACAGTCCCCCGATCTTCAACAAGATCTTCTGTGACATCTCATCAAGTTCCATCATAATATTTTCTTTTTTATCAATAACACTTAAAATATCGGTAACCTTGCTAAGATCCATTCCAATTTCCGAATCATCGGCTTCAAACTCATCAAATGCGCTGGCTGGCAGATCAAAACTGACCATTGCAACGTTTGCCGGATCCACTGCTCTTACTGCGATTCCTTCCGGGGAGATTCTGAATCTCGCTTCATCAACAAGTACCGATAGTGACTCAATCGAATCTTTTAGAAGATTTACATCAATTATTGCCTTAAACATGTAGATTCTCCGTTAAATAATTTGTATTTCAATTTCATTATATCCACTAAGTTATATAAGTTTCCTTATTTGCATCCGGCTTACAGATATCATTTAATGATATCAGTCGTATTCACGCCACGTTGCACCGCATTTTACACATTTAAAAAAGCGGGTTTCCGATTCATCGGCAGATCTTAGCTGCCTGAGCCACCAGTATGCAACATTATGTTCGCATTTAGGACACCGTATTTTTGCGGTTGGAAGACCTTGATCTTCGTTTCCCTCAAGCACAATAACTTCACGATCATCTCGTTTTGATTTGGAAATAAAAGTATCACTGTCATCCTTTTTATCTAGCACATAATCGCATTTCTTACATTCAAATCCGCTTTTAGTTGGAAACATCATACTTTTACATTTTGGACAAAATCGCATAAATATCATCTCTTGCATTATCTAATATTATATTATGATCAAACGCCATTTGTGGTAAGTCCGTAATGTCGAATAATCCGATGGCCTCTGCATCCGAACCTACCTCCGGGTTACCTTCACCGGATGCAAGGTAACACACTGATACCACGTGTCCACGCGGGTCGCGCAATGGGTTTGAATACACACCAAGTAACTTAATAATTTCTATTGAAAGCCCGGTTTCCTCATATGCTTCGCGTACAGTAGCCTCTTTTGTGGTCTCGCCAATTTCTACAAAACCTCCGGGCAATGCAAACTTTCCCTGATACGGCTGGTTTTTCCTCTTAATGAGTACAATCTTACCATTTAAGATTATTGCGGCATCAACAGTCAATTTTGGGGTAATTTTTGTCATTCAAACAAAACCTTTATACGAATAATCTATTATATAAGAGAAATACCTATTAAAAGGTGCTTAAAAAATGATAGAAAACATACTATGGATAGCAGTTACGTTAATGATCACAGCCTCGATCATTCCAAAAAAACACTTAATCCGCAATTTGATTGGCGGGCTTGGTTGGGGATTTTTTTCCATCCACTGGATTTACCAGCCGTTTCATGACATTGAGAACAGCGATTATGTCAATATAGTTTTAGCACTTGTATTTGCGATGTTTTGCCTGATAATTGCACAGTCAATGGTAAATGAATATTACAAAAAAAACCAATATGCCGGACTATCCACTGATAGTTTTACCTATATCACAGACATGGCAACCAAATCAGCCGCAATTGGAGCACTGTTCTATTTCCCTTTTGCACAGGTGAATACTCTACATGTATGGATAATCTCTGAAGTCACAAACAATGTCATGTGGATGCTCAATCTATTAAATATTTCGGCGATACACGAATCATGGAATATGATATCACTTAATGGATACA
>JAUVKD010000019.1 GCA_030596385.1 Methanosarcinaceae archaeon
ACATTATATAATCATTAAGATGAATATTGGAATTGTAACTATGGTTCTTGAAAAATTAATCCCAAAACAAAGGAACATGTCAACAAGGGTTGGCGGACTCCTGATTATCGTAGGCGAGACCATGTTCCTCTTCTCTTTATTGAATTTCGTTATGATCACCCGGCTCCAGTACTACAGTTCAGGAGACTCATTCATACGAACCATTTTTCCTGATTACCTGCTCTTTCTGGCTGGAATGTTTGCGTTGGCAGCCGCTGGTATGTGGCTGACATACGTGTATGTGTTCCCGAGTAAACAGCGTTTTGCACAGGAACAGGCAGTAAAGGATAACCGCAGCCCGATGTATGACCGAATACTCGAAATACAGGAAGATGTTGTGCAAATGCGGGAGACTATCGGGAAATTATCGGACAGGGTGGATGAGATACATGGCGTTTAAAAAAAATAGTTGTGTTTATACTGTAAATAGTTCAATTGCTAAAGCCAGTATGCTAGCTGACTTTATTTTTGAAAAATACATTGAATCATCCCCTTCAGGATATGGTACTGTGGAGACTGACAAAAAAGTCAACATTTAGAGGTATTTCAATTTATGAAAGAAATACATTACACTGTTGTATGCTGTTTTATTTCAGAACATTATTTAAAATATCTCTGTTTTACAACTTTTTCGGCAGTCTCATTGAGGGAAATAATTCACATTGTATAAATATTTTAATTTATTTGGTTTGTTAAAATGCTAAAAGGACAAAATGAAAAATAAACCGGAAGTAGGGCTATTCGAAAGTACTGAATTCGTACCCTGCCTCGCTACTGTATCCAGAACGAATACAGGTGACATATATATGTCAATAAAGATGCTCCGCCGGGTATTAATCAAGTTTATAAGAGCGACTGCCTTTTTTATTATTAATCCCTGTATGGAACCTCTATTTCCATAAGGTCATATGCAACAGTTACATTCTCAAATATATTTTTTGCATCTTCGAATATAGGTGAGGTGTCATCTGTGTACCTTGAACTTATATGTGTCAGTACAAGATTATGCACCCCTGCTTTTTTTGCAAGTGTAGCAGCTTCACCTGCGGTCGAATGCATAGATTCCACTGCACGATCATATTTTTCATTCGAAAGTGTACTATCGTGGATCAGCAGGTCTGCATCAACACTGGCGTTTAAAACACTTTCACATGGACGTGTATCTCCACTATAAACAATAGTCCTGCCTTTTCGCGAGGCTGCAACTACATCCTCCGAATGTATGATCCTACCATCAATTTCTATCGATTCCCCACGGTGTAGTTTTGAGAATAGTGGTCCCGTCGGCACACCAAGTTCAACGGCTTTTTTGCGGTTGAACTTGCCCATTCGTTTATTCTCAATAAGCGCATAGCCAATACTTGGAACATTATGCTCCGTTTTTAAAACCTGTATTGAATATCCGTTACGTTTGATGATATCCCCAGGTTCTAACTGCACAGCCTTAATCTCATATTTCAATTTATAATATCCAAGAGCAACCAATATTTTCATAAATTCAGCGACCCAATGGGGTCCATAGATGGTCAGGGGTTCTGTGCGCCCGTGGAATGACAGGGTCTGGACAAGCCCGGGAATTCCAAGTACATGGTCTGCATGAAAATGTGTGATGAAAATAGAAGATAATGCCATCATACCAGTCTTTGCTTTCATCATTTGCTGCTGTGTACCTTCACCGCAGTCAAATAACATGAGTTCCCCTTCCCTGTTAACCATTATCCCCGATGGATTTCGGTTCGGAGTTGGTAATGAGCCGCCTGTTCCAAGAAATGTTACACGAAGCATAGATATAATTAAGTGGTTACAATTACTTATTAGTTACTGCACTGATAATAGAGTATTTTTATTATTTCCTTGTTACACTTATTGATCAGTCCCGTTAATCAGGGACAATGCATGCGAAACCTGCGTTACCTGCTTATCGCATGTTAATATTTAATAAGTTCCTTTCAAGAGGTAAGTGCATCTGCGGTATGTTGTATGTCTAAAAAACCAGTATGAATTTAGAAGACTCAGGATATATTCAAGAATAAATAAATTGAATATTCAACAATGGACACGTGTACTCAGCGTTTGTCACTCGAAACCTTCATATAGAATCCTATTAGTAAAGGAAATTCCGTATAGAACATCTATTTACATATGTTTGTTTCATAATTAAATCATACATATTTGTATAGTTTTAGTAAAATCGGTGCATAAATGAGATTGTTTTATCGGAATCAAAAAACAACACAACCGCCGCAGGCGGCGCATTTCAATATCACTTCTCACAAAAATGGTGTTTAGTCTCTATAAGATAATTCACTTTATTTGTTAAATGTGAAAAGACGAGAATTTCATCAGTGATGACGAAATGCGCCGCCTACGGCGCTGTGACCCGGTATCAAAATTACCTATACAAACACAATCATACAACTAACACACAATTTATAATTAATCAATAGAGGAAATATCAATGAGATGGCAAGGCAGATCAAGAAGAATCTACACAGGTGGCAAAATACGGATTGCACGCAGCAGGAGAAAATTCGAGATTGGCAGGGAATCTGCTGATACACACGTCAATGAGACAAAAAGAAAAATTATATCGACAAAAGGTGGAAACCGAAAAGTCCGGCTTCTTCAGTGTAACGTCGCAAATGTTACCAATCCGGCTGATGGTAAGACAGTGATAAGCTCGATCGAAAATGTTATTGACAATTCTGCAAACGAACACCACATCAGACGAAATATCATTACAAAAGGTGCAATTATTCAGACTGCACTTGGTAATGCAAGAGTAACAAGCCGTCCCGGGCAGAATGGTGTTGTTAACGCAGTATTGGTTTAATAAGCACTCAATCATTTTTTTCTTTTTTTCATTGATATTTTGTGATTATTAATCCATACATAAACATTATTGATAGACTGAATAATCTACAAACAGATAATTGTACACAATTGTCAAATACCTTTGAAATTGATGGATACATACTATGCATTAAAAACTAATAAATCCATCACCACAGACACAAATATATGGATTATCGTATCGTCTCCTGTTTTGAGTATAACTGAATAGTTACAATATTTTTTCAGTCATTTTAAGGTTAAAACGTATCAACAAAATACATTAAAATACTCGTAAACACTCAGGTTAAATAAAGCTTTATTTGTTACGGACCTTGGGATAAAAATGCCGCCGCATAGCGGTTAGTTTTTGCGATAAAAACGCCAAAAAACGTCACAGCATGTTGATTCCATCGAATAAAGAAGAGCGATTACCCGCCCTTCATCTTCTAAGAACGGTACGTAAAAGTTTCTTCATACCGCTCAAGCCTTCCATAACCCTTTCGGGTCAAGGTGAATTTTGAACCTACATATAACTCATTACAAGTTATCCTTCGATTTTAATCATCTCCTCTGACCTCTGCACCATCGTCATCCTCATGGGATATCTACCCAAATATCGGAAGTGCACAGGTCTTTCCACTTACAAAGTTCTATATCACAAATAATTATGTAAACCTTAAAAATCATTTGTGAGCCGAGAACTCTTTGTTTATTCCCATAATGTAACCACAGCCATTATCTGACATCTGTGTTAATAAAGTTAGACAGCTACATGCAAATATATGGATGGTTTAACCGAGCACCAATGAACCATTCTCAAATTTGTGGAAAATAGATTATATATAACCCTTAACCAATTATATTCCAACAATGCCAAAACCCATGATAATTCACGATCCGGTTCACAAAACGGTCATGCTCAGTGAAATTGAACAGATGCTCGTAAATACCCGTCAGGTCCAGCGACTGCGCAAAATACAGCAGCTCGGACTCGCGGATGTGGTTTACCCGGGTGCCAATCACACGCGTTTTGAGCACAGCATCGGGACAATGCATACTGCATCAATAATTGCAAATGCGCTCGGGCTTGAGCCGTATGAAGTGCAGAAGGTCAGAATTGCAGGATTATTACATGATGTTGGGCATTCTGCACTATCACATGCAGTTGAAGGTGTATTAAAACGAAATACGAAATTCCAACCTGTCATTGAAGATAAAAAAGTAATCAAGCACGAATCATTTACAAGGAACATCATAAAAAACAAATTCCCTGACAAGAATAACATAAACCGATATGTTGAAGCGAAGTTTGGGATCGATGCGCATATTTTCTTTGATGATATAGCAAAGATGGCAACAGGGGACGCGCATTTACTTGAACACCCATATCTTGGTCATATCATTTCAGGTGACATAGACGCAGACAGGATCGATTTCCTTTTGCGTGATTCCTATCATACAGGCGTATCTCTTGGACTTATCGATGTTGACCAGATAGTTCAGAGTTTAACGATCAAGAATAAGCGCATTGTGCTTGGAGCACTTGATGGTTCCACTTACGATGAAGACATGGCACTGGCAGCCGCAGAATCAATGCTTATCGCACGTGCCCACCATTATACTGCGATAATACACCATCCAAAAACACAGGCTGCACGTGTAATGCTGCTGTGTGCTCTTGAGGATGCACTGTCCAACGTCGAAGAAACAGGTGGCAAGGATGCAGTTACTGCTGCTATCATCAAATTTTTCACAGTGTATAATGATAATGACCTGCTTGGTTTCATAAAGGCAAATGGCAGTGTGCATTCGAAAAAGTTTATGGGCGATATCCGTGATGGAAATATCTATAGTCCACGCGTTCGTTTTACACAAAAAACCCTGTCACCTATCACAAAAATGGCACTTTCAACCATTGCACGTCATGGGGTTGCCAGAAAGATGTTTGAAAATGAACTCAAAAAGAAGTTTGATGGCGTTTTGATAGATCTGAGTGTAGCATCAGGTGTTCCAAAGAACACTCGTATTGTCATAAATGACGATGAAGGCTTTATTTATGACGAATCCGCACTTGCTAATGGCCTGGTGCGTGCAATATCGCGCCAGATGTCATTGACGGCATTCGCACATCCGGACATGGTGGTGGATGCTATTGAAATGGAATCTAAAATGCGGTCACTTGTTGATGATATTTCACCAAAGCTTATCAGGTTCATTCGTGGTGAACAGTATCTCCCTATTGAGGGATTGATACTTCTTCTCTATGGTGTTCATGAGATTTTTGAGATTAAAGACGACATATATATTTCGATCCCACGAATCCGGAACATCACCTGGCTATACAATACTGTGGAACTATTTAACAGGAATGAGATATTAAAGAACCTGTTTGATTACGATTTCCACAACAGGTATGGTTTTTCGTATAGTGAAAAGGTATTTGAGGATCTGCAGATACTGGTTGCCATGGGTGTTGTGGATGAGGATCTACGGTATTATGAAATAAATGAACGGTTTAAGCAGAGGTATGAATACGTACTTACAAGTGATGGTGTTGAATATGCAAGATCTCTAAAAGATTCTTATCAACGCGAGTTTGCGACTATCATGGATTATCTTATAATGAACAAGCATTCGATACCAAGGGATATTGTAACAATGCAAGCTGATAGGTATAGCCGGACAACAAGACATCAGGTGCGAAACAGATGAGATCAGGAGAAGCAGTTCTGCTCAGGACTACAAATAAAGGGAAATTACGAGAATTCATCATCACTGTAGCAGAAGAAAAGTTCCATTCTTATTTTGGGATAATAGATTTGGGGGAGTTGTTACAAAAAGAAGTGGGGAACACGATAACGTCTCACATGGGGCAGGTTTTTGTGATCCAGAAACCGCGAATGCCTGATATGTTCAAGTATGCCAGGCGCACAGGCGCGCCCATGATGCCAAAGGATATTGGTTTGATCATTGCATATACAGGTTTGAATAAGCAGGATTTTGTGCTTGATGCGGGCACAGGTTCAGGCATTCTTGCTATGTATCTTGGTTTTATCGCAAAACGGGTTTTGAGTTATGAGATCAGGGATGATTTTGCTACAGTGGCGCGCAGGAACATAGAACGCGCAGGGCTTGATAATGTTGAAGTACGCTGCGGTAATATTGTAGATGAGATTGTAACTCTTGATGAGAAGTTCGATGTGGTGACTCTTGATACGATCGATGCGAAGGATGTTATAAGGAATGTTAAAAATGTGTTGTGCCCGGGTGGATTTGTTGTAACTTATTCTCCGTTCTTTGAGCAGGCAAAAGATATTCGTGTGAAAATTGAAGAAGTTGGTTTTGTTGATGTGACTACAATCGAATGCATTGAACGTGAGATATTATTTTCAGATCGTGGCACACGCCCGTCAACAGCACGTGTCGGGCATACTGGTTTCATCACCATAGCAAGAATGTGACATATTGAAATAAACGGTTCAACGGTTCTTATTAAGAATGGTGGTTCCGGGTTTCTGGCATTTTATAAGCTTATCGATTATCGCTTAGAACAAAACCGAAAGCGGGGATTACTAAGAGCAGGAATTTCCCAATAAATAATTTACCCACTAGATATATTCGCTGAACTTTTCACATCGCGCCTGCATGTGCTTCTGATTTCGAACCAAAAAAAAATGGGTATATTAATTTATGTGAGTTGCCCAACATAAATTCACAGCATATCCTTCTCCTTCATTTCTGTGTAGAACCTTCTCTTCTCGCTGAAGAGACCTCCAACAGCAATGAACGTTACCAGCAGGTAGATCCAGAAACCGATCCACGGAAGCGAAGTTAATATAAACAGGACGAACAGGCCAAGTGCCATATTTATCCAGGGTTTAGTTTCCCTGCCCAATCGCGAAAATATAACATTTCCCAGCCATAAACCGAAAAACAACTTCGCACCATATAGAACGGCGAATGTCATAAACAATAGCATCATACCCAGCGGGATGCCTATCACTGTTAAAAATAACAGGATCGAACCTACAAATCCTGCTACAATCAGCAGGAACCCCATTGCCAGATTCATTAAGACTCTATCAGGAATGGTCCGGGCTACGGCTTCAGTTCGGTTAGGTAACAGGGTAAGGATCAATAGTCCGATCACCAACATGGCCAGATACTTGATAAACCATAATATAACAGAGAATGAACCGATCATCCCGTCTTCATTTTCATATTCTACTTTTTCAATAAAATTTATGTCCTTGGTCACTGTGCCTGGTGGGATTATTGCTTCTTTTGGGCTTGTATATGTTAACATGCCGTTGATCTTTGTGCCAGGGAGAACAGTCAGTTTGTCCACCTTCAATTTGACATTACCATCCACTTCACCGGCCAGCTTTACATCACCGGATTCACCAACGATATTACTACCAACATCACCTATGAGTTCCATTTGGCCGGAACTAAATATTACATCACCATTGATGTTTGCATCATCTGATACAACTACGTTCCCGCCGAATACCAACAGGTCGCCACCCACATTTCCATTCACGATCAATGTGCCGGTACATACCCTTACGTCATCTTCTACATTACCGTTTATGATCACGGTACCGGCACAGGCCATAACATCACCGGTAACATTGCCCGGAATATCTAACAGTCCGCCGCATGCCAATATATCTCCTAACACCGTGCCTTGGATTATGATATCATCACCAAAAATGTAGAGATCATCATTAATTACAGTATCGACCCCCACAAATTCATCTGATTGCAGGACCGTAAATGCACTGGCAGGGATACTCAGGATAAGCAACATTGTAATAATTAGTGTGTACAATAAAATACGATTAGTCATGATTAAATCTCCAACTGGTTGTGTATTCATATCCCTATATAACCATTTTATACTTAAACCTGTCGATTAATAGTCACACTCGCATGCTGATTTTTGATGTAGTGGCATGTTGCTTGAAATTAAAAGTTGTGCCGGCACACCCAACCGCATAAGAGTTGCGTTATGGTGACATTTAAGATTGGATTACTTTATAATTATATTTACGGAAAATCACCTGCTTACAAACACCCATAAAAGCATCCACTTCGCTCCTAAAAACCGCTGTAAAGGGTGCACTCAAAAGTCTATGCCAGCTTAAATACCGAAAAGATAGCAGGAAAAACAAACGTGATAATTTTAATATTTTCCAGATAAGTGGATCGTAACATAAAGATTTATCAAAAAGGGACAGAGATCATTGTTTTTCTCTGTGCTCTCTGCGATTTTCCGAATCATTCCAGATGATAATAAAATAAATCGAATAATAGATGAGGCAATAAAGAAATTGTGAGAAGATATTAATCAATCATCAGCAATTCCCGCTCTTTGATTTTATTTATATCAAATCTATCTGAAACTACACCGTTGCACACTATCGATTTGCTTTATAATGTAGCAATTAAAAGTACGTCATATCATAAAATTATCACGAAATATCAAAAAATTAAGCATTCTCTTGTATGCGTTTAAAGTCATAACGGGAGTCGCTAATCCAGGGAGTCGGGATGGAGATGCTTGGAGGTTCGGAGGTATCCGATATAGATTTTGAGCGCGGTTTCTTTCATATGATTATGTTAAATGCACTACTTGGCGGC
>JAUVKD010000175.1 GCA_030596385.1 Methanosarcinaceae archaeon
ATGACATTCCCTTTCTCGTCCTTTTCGATCTCGTCATACAACGCATCGAAATTTCCAAGATCGCTCCATTTATGATCAAGTTTGACAACAGCCACCCGGGTTGACTTTTCCATAATTCCATAGTCAATTGAAACAGCCGATAGGTTCTTGTAGATCTCTTCGATATCAAGCGATATATCACCTGGTACATCAAATGTATCAAATGCATCAAAAACTTCAGGGGCGTGGTCTTTCAGTTCAGCAAAGAACACATCGGTATCGAACAGGAACATTCCGCTGTTCCACAGGCATCCTTCTTCGATATATCTTTCAGCATCCGCAAGATCTGGCTTTTCCTTGAAATCAGAAACCCTATAACCAACACCAAGTGCCTCGGCAGGTTTTACGTATCCATAACCGGTATGTGGTGATGTAGGCACGATTCCAAATGTCACGAGGTGGTCAGAGGACAGATCCTCTGCTCCGACAATTGTTTCCATTGCACTTTTGTCGAGTATATGGTCGGATGAGAACACGCCAACAACCGATCTGCCAAATATCCTCTCGATCTCCCGCATCCCAAAACAGATTGCCGGAAGAGTATTCTTGCCCTCGGGTTCGATGAGTATATTATCAGAGGGGATGTCGTATTCAAGTTCTTTGATTTGTCCGCTGACGAAAAACTTCTGGGACTCGTTGGTTACGATGAATATCTCGGAGATGTCAGATACCTCAAGACACCGCAGGAACGTATCCTGGAATAGTGATGTTTCTCCGAGTTTCAAGAATTGCTTTGGATACTGTTCACGGCTTAGTGGCCACAGGCGTGTGCCGGAACCGCCGGCGAGGATTATGGATTTTATGGTTTTCATCTCCTTTGTAAAATTGTTTTATCTTAATTGTAATACCCCGCAGCTCTGCTGCGGTTGGGATAAGTCAATACAACCTCAGTAGCCTTAGACATTAAGATACCCCACCAGCTCTGCTGTGGGGAGCTTCATTTGAAAATATATGCAAGATTTGCATTGTGTATAGATAGATTTGGTGTAAACATATTCATTTATACGATATCACTTTGCACATATTAATTAGTTGGGATTATTCATTGGGAAAGTCTTTCAACGTCAGCTGTAACCATCATTTTCACGAGTTCTTCGAATTTGACCTTCGGTTTCCATCCAAGAACGCGTCTGGCTTTGGATGAATCACCAATCAGCAATTCAACTTCAGCCGATCTCACAAATTTCGGATCCACAACCACGTATTTTTCCCAGTCAAGTCCCACTTCGGAAAATGCAAGTTCAACAAACTCTCGTACTGAATGTGTCTTGCCAGTCGCGATGACATAATCATCAGGCTTATCCTGTTGCAGCATTAGCCACATGGCTTCCACATAATCCCTTGCAAACCCCCAGTCGCGCTTAGCATCAAGATTCCCAAGATGAAGTTCAGATGCAAGACCGTGATGGATGCGTGCTACACTGTCTGCAATTTTCCTGGTGACAAACTCAATGCCCCGGCGTGGAGATTCATGGTTGAATAGTATTCCATTTGACACGTGCATGCCATAACTCTCGCGATAGTTCACACATGCCCAGTATCCGTATACTTTAGCAAAACCATAAGGGCTTCGTGGATGAAAATGCGTGTTCTCGGTCTGCGGAACCTCCTGAACCTTGCCAAACATCTCGCTAGTGGAAGCCTGATACACGCGTGCATCAGGACACTGGTGCCAAGTACTTTCAAGTATTCGAACAACACCAAGCCCCCCTACATCTCCAGTTAGCAAAGGCTGGTTCCATGATGTCCCTACGAATGATTGGGATGCAAGATTGTATACTTCATCCGGTTGCGCAACACGCATGGCATTATCAATGGATATTTGGTCTGTGAGGTCCCCTTCGACAAGTTCAATTTTATCAAGGATATGCTCAATTCTGGATATGTTTGGTGTACTCAACCGCCTTGCCAGACCGTAAACCTCATATCCCTTCTCAAGCAGGAGTTCTGCAAGATATGATCCGTCCTGTCCTGTAATTCCTGTGATTAGTGCTGATTTTGTCATGGTGATATCCTAATTATATCTCTCATTTCATTAAATTTAAAGTTAATGTAAATACACATACATTACGTTTTGTCACTAATTGCATACACTATCGCACCAACAGCAAGTATGCTCCAGTAACTTATCAACCTGTCCAGCAGTGCTATCGATGTGCCAACAGCAGTATCAATTCCCATAATCGCCAGGATGCCGACAATCGATACTTCTACAGCACCAAGACCGGCTGGTGTCAGTGGGATCGCGGTCAGGAGCGATGCGGCCAGAACAACAAATATTATCACAGGCAGGTCCAGATCCACTCCGAGTGCTCTTGTGACGAGCAAGAACCGTCCGGATTCCAAAAACCATGAAACGACTGTTAAAATTGACACATTCATAAAGGTGCTGGTATTTGAAAACGAATCGTACACGCTTCTGTGCAGGTTTTCAAAAATTACGACGAATTTGTTTGGAACTACCCGTACAATATGGTCTTTGAAAACATTCAGTAAAACCAGTCCCAATATCACAAATCCAAGCAGGATATACCCGACCTCAAGGGATTGCAGGATATGTCCGGGTATTTTGTCTTTAAAAAGAATTGCTCCACTGACACTTAATAATATCAGCAGGACCGCTATATCGAATATACGTTCTACCACTATGGTGCCAAGTGAAGTTGACATTGGTGCGCTGTTATATTTCTTAAGCAAATAACTTCTGTACACATCCCCGATCTTTGCGGGAACAATACTGTTGGCAAACCATGATAAGAATACCATTTCTGTAAGTGCAGGGGTGGCCGCCCGTATTTGTATTGCATTCAGCAGTTTTTTCCATCGCAATCCACGAACATAAAAAGATGAGTAATGTACTGCGATCGCGAGAACATATATGGATATATCCACGTTTTTGGATACTGCGATCACACCATTGATGTCTATATTCTTTATCAGAAAATAGAGGATCGCAAATGAAACTATGAATGAAACAATCGTTTTTTTGTTTAGCAGCGTACGGGAATCCAGTGGGGTTTTGTCATTCATTGAGTATCATCCAAAATTAAATAAATATCATTCCTAGTGAATATAATGATAAATTCGATATTATTAAATAGTTATGTAAAAATACTAATCGTGTAAACCGTTTATGGCAATAGATGCATGTTCATCTGTATTAAGTCCTGTTATTTTTACTATGTGTACATAGGTGGGTCGATAATATGGGTGGCAGATCAAAAAAAGCAAATAAAAAAATAAACAAAACAATCCAAAAGCAAAAATTGGAAGAAATAGATGTTGCACCAGCACCATTCCACAAAAAGATACTTTCTGATAAGTATTTGCTTATTTTGACTGCAATAACACTCCTTGGTGCATATCTGCGAATACACAATCTTGGTACTCAATCGATATGGCTTGATGAAGCAACAAGTTATTATTTGTCGCATGGCAATTCGGTCTCTTGGGTTTGGGCTAATGCAATGGCCGATCGCCATCCTCCGCTACATTTTTTAATACTTCATTTCGTATCTATATTTAGCAGTTCTGAATTTATGCTGCGTCTTCCCTCAGCAGTATTTGGTATTTTGACAATTCCCGTTATCTACAAAACTGGAGAATCAATGTTTGGTAAAAAAGAAGGCTTAATAAGCGCCTTTATTC
>JAUVKD010000122.1 GCA_030596385.1 Methanosarcinaceae archaeon
ATTGAACCTTACCGTGAAATCACATCAAGGGTGCACAATTACAAAAGCAAAATAATAGCCCAGATCGTACATGGTGGACGTCAGGCAAAACCCACACTGCAAAATCCGGTTCTACTTGCACCTTCGGCTGTAACTGATACATCATCTGACATCACACCCATGGAAATGACAGAATCTGACATACTTGAAATCATTGAGGATTTCGCAAATGCCGCCAGACGTGCAAAAGAAGCAGGGTTCGATGGTGTACAACTGCACTGTGCACACGGTTTTCTGCTCAGCAGTTTTATATCTCCATACACGAACCGGCGAAACGACAGGTGGGGTGGATCGGTTGAAAAACGGACACAGGTCATCGTGGATATTATCAAACGCACACGCCAGCTGGTAGGTGACGAGTTTCCGATCATGGTTAAGTTGAATGCCACAGATGGATTTGGGTTAGATGGGATATCAGAAAAAATCGGACTGGATGCTCCTGAATGTATTGAGATTGCAAAGATACTTGAGCAAAATAGTATTTGTGCAATAGAAGTAAGCGGCGGAATTACCGAAGCAGGGGAAGTGATGGCACGTCCTGAAATTGACAATCCTGAAAAAGAAGCCTATTTCAGACAATACTCAAAGATAATCAAAGAAACTGTGGACATTCCCATCATACTCGTTGGGGGAATCCGGTCAAAACCCATCATGGAATCACTGATAAGCGATGGATATGCTGATATGATTTCCATGAGCCGACCATTTATCCGTGAGCCTGACCTGATAATGAAATTGGAAAGCGGGGAGATCGAACAGGTTTCATGTGTGTCATGCAACCGCTGTTTTGATTCGAGCGGTGTGAAGTGCAATACCCTTGAGCATTCTGTATTGTAGTTAAGAACCAAACAGTGCTATCTAATGTCATGTAAATTGTAATAAAATGAATGGGTTTGTATAGATGGTTTCGATAAAATCTCGATGCACAGTCCATATTGCAAGACCCCGCACAGCAATAACGGCGCAGACGGCGCATTATAAACATTATAGAAAATATACCCATGTCGAATATATCTAAACATTTTCAATAACATTGGTGTGTAAAAACGCTATACTGCGTTGTTCTATATTTAGATTACAAGTTGAAATGCCGCGAAAACAATAGAGTAAAACCGCGCACGTCTCGCATTGAATAGATACGGACGGTGCGCCGTGTGTTTTTATGGATTTGTGACTGCGCGCCTATACGAATGACAGATAGATATTTTGAATTTGTGTTCAATAAAATTACCATTCCAGATAGAGTTAAGAGGAGATACAAATGAAAAAAACGGTTTACATAGCTGGTCCACTTTTCTCAGAGTCAGAATTGGAATTCAACGTTAAACTAAATGAATTCTTGAAAAATATTGGTTTTGATACATTTTTACCACAACAAGACGGGCATTTGTTATCAGAATTGATAGACAATGGTATTGAGGAACGTACAGCAATACAGATGATATTTCACAAAGACGAAGAAATAATTAAAAATTGTGATCTTGTTGTCTTTGTTATGGATGGAAGAGTGCCTGATGAAGGAGCATGCGTTGAAATCGGTCTTGCATATGCCTATAACAAAGAATGTTTTGGGCTAAAAACCGATTCACGCTCTTTAATGGGAAATATGAATAATCCTTTGATCATAGGGGCTGTAAAAGATAGAATTGCAACATCCTTTTCTGATCTGGCACATTTACTTCGTCCATTTACAAAAAGTGCCTTTTGATACCATATTTTGAAATCACGATTATGTGTGCTGAAAGATAATTAAATACACCATAAAAACGTCAAAAAAAGAAAAGATCCGGGTGTATCACAACCCGAAATCCACTACATTCTTATCAGCGATCACCTGGATCTTCTTGATCTCTTCTTCTCCGCCTTTCATGGTAAAAAGATGCTTAAACCTGCGCTGCATCTTGAGATAATCCTCAACAGGCTTTGGGTTTTTGATCTTCCTGACCTTTGTGATCTCGCCGTCCTCCATCTCGAACATTGGCCACAGTGCAGTTTCAACAGCCAGTTTCCCTATCTCCACTGTCTTTGAAGTATCAAATCCCCATCCTGTCGTACACGGGGCATGTGCATGAATATAGGTAGGTCCAACTGTCTCATTCGCCATCTTCACCTTGCGGATCATATCCTTTGGGTATGCTACCGAAGTTGTCGCAATGTATGGCGAACCATGTGCCGCTATAATTGCAGGCATGTTCTTTTTCGGACGCTGGTTACCAAACGATACTTTGCCGGCCGGACTTGTGGTAGTCGATGCATTAAATGGTGTTGCGCCGCTTCGCTGTACACCGGTGTTCATGTATGCTTCATTATCAATGCACACATACGTAAAATCGTGTCCTCGCTCAAAAGCACCGGATATTGACCTGATTCCGATGTCGAGTGTTGAACCGTCGCCTCCCATCGCAATGATCTTTGTCTTTCCGATTTTGCCTTTCGCCTTTAGTGCTGCCTCAATTCCTGATGCAACCGCAGCTGTATTTTCAAACAGTGAATGTATCCACGGTACTTCCCATGAGGATTCGGGGTATGGTGTTGTCATGACTTCAAGACATCCTGTCGGATTGATTACAATACAATCCTCGCCTGATGCCATTAATGTAAACTTTGCAGCCATTGCGTCACAACATCCGGCACATCCCCTGTGTCCGGGGGCCAATAATGATTTTGGCCTTGAACTCATAGCAATTCCTCCCTCACATCAGTAAACTGGCTCTCAATATCAATACCTGTTTTCATCGCATTCTTAGCCTCGTCAATGATCTTCTCGATCGTGCTTACGGGAATATCACGTCCCCCGTGACCAATCATGTAGCCTGCAACCGGAACATCAATGTTTGTGTTGTACAGACATGACTTAGTCTCAGTGAATAATGCACCTTCGTTCAATCCAATTGATATATTCTTATCCAGCACTACAATCATCTTTGCGTCCTTGATAACTTTCTTGATCGCAAGTTTGGGGAATGGCCTGAATGACCTTACCTTAAGAAGTCCAATTTTTTCACCTTTAGTGCGGTGTGCATCAATTACATCTTTGAGCGTACCGATGATCGAACCCATTGCCATAATAATAATATCGGCATCCTCTGTGTTATATTCTTCAATTAATCCACCATAGTACCTGCCAAATAATTTATTAAACTCGTCTGCAGCATCTTCGATCTTAAAAAGAGCCACATCCATTGCCTTCTCCTGAAGGTACCGGAACTCGGTATAGGTAGATGGATCTGCAAATGCACCAAAACTCATCGGATTCTTCGTATCAAGCAAAAACTCAGGTTCAAATGGCGGAAGATATTGATCTACCAGGTCCTGCTCAAGCAGGACTACCGGCTCATACACATGCGATAAGATGAAACCATCCATACAGATCATTGCAGGCAGAAGCACATCCTTATCCTCCGCGATCTTAAATGCCTGTGCCGTCATATCGGCAATTTCCTGTGTATCCTCTGCATACAACTGTATCCAGCCTGTATCACGCTGGGATATTGAATCTTGATGATCGTTCCAGATATTAATGGGTGCACTGACCGCCCTGTTTACTACTGTCATAACAACAGGCAGGCGCATACCTGAAACATTGAACAGGACCTCGTGCATCAGTTCAAGTCCCTGTGATGTTGTTGCCGAATAGGTTCTAGCACCTGCGGCTGATGCACCGACAAGTGCCGATATGGCAGAGAATTCCGATTCAACATTAAGGTATTCGCAATCTGGTATCTCACCATCTGCCATGAACTGGGAAAGATCTTCTACGATATGTGTCTGTGGGGTGATAGGATATGCAGATATTACATTGGGTCTGCATACCTTTACCGAATGTGCAACCGAATACGATCCTTCAACAACTACCATTTTTTCCATGTTTACACTATTAGTTGCTGTCATTTATTTTTCCTCCAGGACCATCTTTATTGCCTGTTTCGGGCATTCGTTTGCACATATTCCGCATCCTTTACAATAATCATAGTCAAATTCAAAGAACCCGTCATCTTTTGGGAGCACAGAACTCTCAGGACACAACAGTTCACATAACTAGCATTTAATGCATTTGTTATAATCATAAATTGGTCGATATGTCCTCCATCCTCCGGTTTTGTTAACACGGGTGGTGCCAGGTTTGCATATGGCACCTGGTATAATTTTCATGCTTTTGCCTCCGTCATCATATCGTACGCCTTTTGTATAGCTTCTGCATTCTTTTCACCAACTTTGCCAGGGAAGCGCTCTTTTACAGCTTCCTGAATTGATATCGGATTTATCTCGCCGGTCGCACCCGCAAATGCACCGATGAGCACTGTATTTACAATAGGACGCCCGATGATATCAAGTGCGATCCTTGTTGCATCAATTGTTATAATCTTTGCTTTTGTATCCAGTTTGAACTTTTCAGGTGCAAACTCGGTGTTGATGAGAATTATTCCCTTATCCTTTGCACCGCTTGCTACGTTAACGATCTCAAGAAGTGATGAGTCTTGGACAATCACATAATCAGGTTCGTATACCTGGCTTCGAAGTCGGATGGTACTGTCACTGATCCTTGTAAATGCCTGGACTGGCGCACCTCTGCGCTCCACTCCAAAAGCGGGAAATGCCTGACTGAACTTGCCGTCTGCAAATGCTGCAATAGACAACAATTCAGCAGCAGTGACTGAACCCTGACCGCCTCGACCATGAATTCGTATCTCTTTCATCTATATTTTTCTCCATAAACATTTGGGGAATTTTTTTCAAAATCG
>JAUVKD010000084.1 GCA_030596385.1 Methanosarcinaceae archaeon
AGAGCCCAGCAATGGCGTGACATCTCCTTATGTGATCCGAGAGAATGTTAAAGCCGCAAACGAGGCAGGAGTGTCCATATTCACGATCGCATTCGGGATCGAGGATGAAGCAAATTATGACTTCTTAAGGGCGCTTTCCCTTGAAAATTCCGGGGTTGCAGAACAGTTTTACTCAGAAAAGGACGCTGAAGCCGGGATGAACACATTCTACAAGATGATATCAACACCTGTTATTACCGATATGGGCTTTAGCTACTCCGATTCATCTGATATCGTGAACACAGGCTACAACACGCTTTTTGCAGGATCAGACGCAATAATACTTGCCAGATATCCTTCCGGAACAGGTAGTATCGATTCAAGCATTGATGCAGTCACACGAACGGGCAGCCGCAGCTTCGATGAGACATTTCCTGTCGTTTCAGGATTCGGAAACAGTTTTATTCCGAAACTCTGGGCGTATACGAAGATAAGGGAATTGATGGACCGGATGGTCGTTGAAGGAGAGACCGAGTCGCTTGTGTCTGGGATTACTGACCTTTCACTTGAATTCGGGTTCGTAACTCCATACACCTCGCTATTTGTGGAAGTGCCAGTGATAGATAGGATTAGCAAAGCAACCACCGAACCAGGCACGCTGGCAGAGCCCATGGATATGGATGTAACATACGGAGGGGAAAGCGCGGATGTGACACCAGTAACTGATACATGCACTACAGTGGATGATACACCAGTAGATACTGCAACCCACACTCCAGTATATGATACAGCTCCCATTCCAATGGATGATACAGAAATGTGTGATACAGAAGAAGATGCGACCCCTGGCTTCGGCGCAATTGTCGCGTTAGCAGGACTTATCGCTGTCGCGTACCTGGTGCGGAGGCGGTGACTTCGTATTATACGGCTGGCGAAAAACGCCGCGTGATCGAAAAGCGGAGTGATTGATTATTCCTGTGCCCTGGCAATGCACTACACACTTTGTCCCATAACTAAAAGCACATGTGCAAATCAGATGGTATCCATCTCAGTTGGAATAATACTGATATCCGCTTAAAATCTGCAGGATTCGAGAAAAGGTAGGATATATTCAAAAATTGATGAGGTTTTATGATAGCGGTTTAATTTCATTGTGATGAAGATGGTTGAAAATTAAATTGTTGAGATACTGGGGCATCACCTGCCGGCTTCAGGTCTATCATTACTTGTTGTATCACTCCAATTAAATTATTAAAACACATTTTTCCATATTCCATATAAAAATAATGTATTTGTATAGACGGTTTCGATAAAATTTCGATGCACAGCCCATATTGTAAGACCCCTCACAGCAATACCTCGCAGACGGCACAATCTAAACATCATGAAAAATATACCCCGATCGAACAAATCGGAATAATTTCAGTAACATTGGTGTACAAAAGCGCTATGCTGCGTTATTCTATATACGAGATTCTAAGTTGAAATACCTCGAAAACGTCATCGTTCGCGCCAGTGGTTTGGGAATACGACGCCTCTAAAGGATTATACCGGCGTCAAAAATCGCTAAACAAACACAAAAATTGTTTTATTGTACTGTTCAACATATATGTATATACATATATAGAAAGAGATTGTAACATGACATCTATATCTTTTTTGACATATACACACCATCACGCATGTACCCAAGTTTACGATAGTACTCCCTAACCCCGATTCCACTTATTATGGATAATTTCCGGTATTCATTTTCATGTGAGAGTCGCTCTGCGCAGGCAAGAAGTTCTGCACCATAGCCGCGATGTTGCCAATCCATTCCTTTTGCATTCTCACCAACAGGTACCATTGACCCATAAACATGCAATTCCCTGACAAGTGCAGCATTTTTAAGTTCGCTCCGATGCGGCGCGCCGGGGAAACGCAAGCGTAAGAACCCGATCAGGATATCCTGTTTCACATCCTCAAATGAAATGAAATGCTCAACCCCGTCGCAGGAATTGTATGACTCAACCATAAGTTCAATATCATATGTGTTCGGTTCCATCCCTTTCAATATACTATGCCCGACTTCACGACAGCGAATACAGCGGCATCTTCCACCTTTTTCATGTAGCCTTTCTTTTGCAAGCTGGCGAATGTTACTTTTTATAACACCGCAGAATATCTGTTGTGCCGGAATATCGCGCTGGATACGCTGCAACCGAACCCATTTCGGAAGAATTGATTTTATATTTGCAATTAGATCTATCGTCTCGTTAAGATCATGTGCCCTATACTCGCCGCGCTTCCACATATCATAGAGGCGTGTGCCTTCAGTAACAAGCGTTGGATATATTTTCAAATAATCCGGCATGAATCGCGAATCTGTAAATAATTTCTTAAAACCCCTCAAATCCCGCTCTGAATCCACCCCAGGCAGTTGTGGCATCATGTGAAACCCCACCTTCAAACCACTGTCACGTAGTATACGATTCGCCTCAACGGTATCGTTAACAGTGTGCCCCCGATCTATTCTGGACAGCACAAAATCATAAACACTCTGCACGCCGATCTCGACCTTTGTGACACCAAGAACCAGCATCTTGTTAGCATGTACCTCTTTTGCCCAGTCAGGTCGGGTTTCAAAGGTAATTCCAATATTTCGTATCCTAGCAGTCTCATTGGCTTTTTGCACATCCTCAATCGTTACATAAGGATATTTCGTGCCGATCGGCTGAATAATACTGCGCCACTCCGTATCATAAAAATCATTCATAGCTTCGATACACCGTTTTGTGAACCATTCCTGATAATCGATAGGACGTGCCGTTAATGTGCCCCCCATTATAATAAGTTCAGCTTTGTCAATATCGTGCCCGATCATTTTTAATTGTTTCAATCGTGATGTTACCTGCCGGTACGGGTCATATTCATTCTGGATAGCCCGCATAGTCGCAGGTTCACGACCCATATAACTCTGGGGCGAGGCAAACACAGAATCCGGTCCACCCGGGCATGGTACACAAACACCATGGGGACAGGGGGCAGGAGAGGTCATTGCAGCGATCACCGCAACACCGGAAATGGTACGCACAGGTTTCCTTCGAAGAATATCTTTTACTCGCCCCTGTTCCTCATCATTCCCTGCCGTGATTATATCAGAATTCTTGGGCAGGGTCGAAAGTCGATAGCGTCCACTTACCTTCTTTTTAAGAATGTTCAACTGCAACTCGTCCTTGATGGTACCATCAAGTACCATCTCCAGAAGTTCCCTGCAAACTGATTTGAAATCGTCTTTGTTTAATACTGTCATTTCCAATGTACTAATGTTTATATGTAAATCAATCTTGCGCGAAACAAATATAGTAAAAAGTGTGATGTAGCCTTTATTAAAAACAGCATAAAGCCGATTCGACTATTTTAAGTCAAGTTATAGCACAGAATCATTGTTTTTCACGTCAAATAACTCATTAAGAGTAAAACATTGCGACAACACATCCAATTACAACAAATCTGCATGGCATGACATGCCGTAGCGTTGCAGTTTTGCTTTCATTTAAAATGTAAAAGTTTCATTTGAGTTAATCAAATGCATGTGCCGTATTTACGTGCCATTTCAAAAGCACCCCTTTATCCATTCTTTCGCATGAAACAAGTTCCAATTCTATTGTTTCATCCTCACCAAAACCCGCACCATCAACAAGTGTAGGTGATGATACACCGCCAATTATCAAATTCCCCACAAAACTATAAATCTCATCTACAAGACCACTTAAGAGCATACCAAAATTCAAACCTGCGCCTCCTTCGACCATTAAACGGTTGACACCCATCTTCTTTAACTGTATAACAAGTTCAGGCAAATTTACCCTGTCCTCACCTGCAACGATCACTACAGCAATATCATCCAGAGCCTTAACCTTTTCATCCGGAGCAGACCGCGATACTGCAATAACCCGTGTTCCCTCACCCTTTTTGAAAATATCAGCATCAATTGGCGTTCTTGCCTTGCTATCAACAACTACCCGGATTGGATTTTCCTCATATCCATTATCTTTGCGCTTCGCCCTGCGCTCTTTGGATTTAACAGTCAAACTTGGATCATCTGCAAGAACAGTACCGATTCCGACCATAACAGCATCCGAAGTTGCACGAAGTTCATCCATTCTGTCAAAATCCACACTACCGGATATCCTGACCTGTTTGCGCCTCTTTGTCGAAATCTTACCGTCTGCAGACATTGCTGAGTTTATAAATATACAGGGGCGTTCCATACTATTCACCTGTTTTACTCGTTATCCTACAAAAACAATGTTCAACAAGGTTTCTAGTTGTATATTTCATATATGTAAACTACAATATTTCACAAAGAGAATTTCTGCATAAAGAGTTAATTTTTTTAATGTTTTAAAAGTGTCTTCAACAAATCGCTATCCCGAAGAATTCCCATTAACTTACGGTTCGCATTAACGACAGGCATCTGATCTATCTTATTGCGCTTCATCTTGCGTGCACAATCACTAACTCCTGAAATTGATGCAGCGGTGATTGGATTCTTGATCATAACATCCTTTGCAATTACATTCGGAACTTTTATTCTTGAAACACTATAGTAAATACTCATTGTATCTCTCATGGATTCCCATGTCCATGCATCATCATCAGTACCTGCGGACATATCAGTCATCTCCACCGTATCCTCAATGATACTTGAGCTGATGATATCCCGGTCAGATATGATTCCCACAAGCTCCAGATTAGAATCAAGGACCGGAGAAGCTTTGACATGTGCAAGTTCCATAACCCTTGCCACAACAGGAAGGGGTGTTTCATACCAGACAGGTACAACACCATTGTTCAGGTATTGTCCTATGGACTCTGTGATATTCAAGTCAGCCATTGACCCAATTATATCAGAAATCGTCACAAGTCCTACAAGATTTTCACCATCCATCACAGGCAACCTTCGTATCTTGTTATCAATGAGTAAAACTGCCGCATCAGTAATATCCGCATCAGGTGCGATTGTAATCGGATTCCGTGCCATGAGCAGTGCAAGTTGCTCTTCTTCAGGTTTTCTAAGTAAAATGGTGCGGGTTACAAGACCAACAACCTTGTTATCTTTTAACACCGGAACACCGGAAATGTGCTTATCTTTTAATATCTTGAGAACTTCATCTCTTGAACCAGGGAGGGTTGTACATGCTACATCTCTGACCATGATCTGTTCAATAATTGTGTTTTCAGGCATGTTTTTTTAACCTCGCAGATCAAAGATTATTTTTCTATTGGATTTCCGCGGACCACTAATACAGGTATTTTTGAATTGCGTGTGACTTTCTCTGCAACACTGCCAAGCAAGAAGCGATCCAGTCCGCTTTTACCAAGCGTGCCCAATACAATTATATCAATATTATTATCCTGTGAAAATTCGATGATCTCCTGACTTGGATGACCTTCAAGTAGTGATGACTCTATTTCAACACCTGATACTTTTGCATCATCAATGATATGTTGCATGGCCTCTTTGCCTTCTTTTTGCAGGAGTTCATACATAACTTCCCATCCTGAATCCATCGGAATAGAAGCAAATGTCGCTGTATCCACTACATAAACAACATATACT
>JAUVKD010000007.1 GCA_030596385.1 Methanosarcinaceae archaeon
AGATACAATACCACCCTGAGAACCCAGGCTCCGCCGACTATTTGCGTCAACAACATTGGCAATAATACCTCATGGGACAGTACAGGCCAGGGCTGGTATAATCACTCAAGTATTAGTAACTTCTACGATGTCGGTTGCAAAGGCTGTCACGGCAGTTCACTATCCACTACTACCACCCCAACCACCACTGAATTCGTGCATAACGTAGCAGAAGGTGGCGGTAAATATTGTGTTGAATGTCATAATACAATAAACATGTCCATGAACGTAACATTCCAGATTGATGTTCAGGCTATGAACAAATCAGATGCAATACACTATGACCTTAACAGGGCTGCAATTGCTGGAATGAATCAAAGTTATAGTCCGGATAATGTGCGTTGCTGGGCATGCCACGGCGAGGGAGATGGATCAGATGCAGACCAACCTAAAAGTCATCCTGAAAGGGTATTAACCCGAAATCCACGAAATTGCAGTAATATGGACTGCCATAATGTCAATCAATCCCTGTTTTATGAGCCTATGGTTTATGAGCACTTCAAATATGTAGATCTGATCGATGAAAATGTATCCACCGAATCTAATTGTGCAGTATGCCACATAAACAGCATTATGACCAATGATGATCCGAATCCTGAAAATTCTACTAATACATCAATGGTGTCTCATTACGGTTCCACAGAGGACCTGATAAATACAACAAGCTGTATCTACTGCCACCTTGATGAGGATAATGCAGAAGAATGGGGTAATGCACCAGATCCTACGACTAACATATCCAGGCTCTCAGACGAGGAACTGGAAATAACCATGTTAGTAGGTGATAAATGGCACCTTGGCAACCGGTATTTCCTAGTATTTGCAGATATCGGTGTTGATGGTGACTGTGCATTTTTGAAATTATATCACAATGATGAACTAATTGATGAAGTTGTGGTATATGATGCCTATAATTACACCTATGATGATGATTTCATTGATCCGGACGGTGATGAGATATCAGATCTGGTTGTACTTGAATTGAACTTCACAGCGGTATTCAGAGGTGAGCAAGTAGGGCTGGTAATGATAGAGGGAAGATCATGGAAACGTATCCATCCTGAAAATAAAGATCCTGCCTGCTGGGCCTGCCATATGGATAACCACAGGATTGAGAAGAATAGGTACCTTGTACTGGATGAGGACGAAGACCTCATATATTACATAGAGAAATTACTGGACTTCTCGGATGATGATACCGATGATAAAGTGACCCTCATGCCGGAAAACCTTGTACTTGAAGAAGGTTATAAACGGACACTGCAGATTAAAGGAGAGTATGTATTAACAGCAGAGGAAATAGATGTAAAAGGTCACAAAGCATATCTGACGCTGACCAAGAACGGCGTTGTGATAGAGGAAGGTGTATATTCGAAAGGTGAGGACATAGAACATGATGATGACCTTTCGTATGATGGACACGATATCGATGATTTCATGACCTTCACAGCCAGAATAGGCGACACATTCCGCGGAGAGGATTGCAACCTTGTGAGCTTTACAGACATTAAGATTTTCTCTGGCAGTCTTTTGGCATTTGATATCGATGATGATGATAAGCTGGGAGGATATAATACAACTTATCTCCATGCGAACGATACTTTCTCCATAGGCGGATATCCTGATACATTCCATGTACCACCATTGAATGAGGGACTGGACGGTGGATCCGACTGTGTACGATGTCATGATACCAGTCACAGGTTTGGGATATCATCGGTCGATGCCATACAGAGTCGTCTTGGTGGACATAGCGGACTCAATGCCAATGCAACAGGCAATGTCGGCACTGATGATATCAATAAAGCTTGCTGGGCCTGTCACGGGGAAGGAGATGACCCCGGGCGACATCCTGCAGATTACCTGTATCCAAGGCAGTGCAAGGACTGCCATGTAGATATGGAGGAACCAACATATGGTGCTGTGGACCTGAGTAATGAAGCCCATGGTCAGGTTGAAGATTGTGAGAGATGCCATGCAGCAGATTATCCCGGACTGCATGTAATCAATGTTTTTGACCCTGCAATACCCTATATTATAAGGGTCAACGTATCACCAGTGACAGTCATGTCCGGAGATCCGGTGACAGTTGATTTTACTGCTATTGCCGGCTGGAACATGCAAATAAAAGCCGTGGAATATTTCATAGACGTTAAAGGTTCACCTGGTACCGGCACGCAGGTTATGTCCGTGGATGGTGCATTTGACCAGCAGGAAGAAGACGGTACATTTACTATTGATACCGATGGACTTGGACCTGGTGACCATACCATTTATATTCAGGCAATGGAACGTGATAATAAATGGGGTCCGGTGACCGAAGTCATGTTCTCAATAGAAACTGAAATTCCGGCTGCGGCTGAACCGGAATCGGAAGATAAGCCTTCCAGCATAGGAACAATGTTGATGATCGGTGGAGCGAGTGCTCTTGGCTTACTTCTTCTACTCATGAAGAAAGGATTTATGTTGTTTAACTGGGACAGCGTCCCTGGAAACGATAACGAAAAAGTCATAAGTCTCCTGAAGGATAAATTCCATCTTGACTGGGCGGAAAATGCTGATATAAGCAAATCCGATGACGGTAAAACCATTCTGGTCTCAAATAGTGGAAACTCAGCCGAAATAGTGATGAATGCTGCAGAAGAAAATGTGACTGTTAAAACGAGCGATGGCAGAACACATGATCTGAAAGTTAAAATGGAGAAAGAGACGCAGAATATATACGGATTCTTTATGCCATTTATCGGTAAAAGGTGATACAATGATGCTAACAAAGAATACATTGATCGGGATGAGTGTTGTACTCTTGGTTATCATCGGATCGGGATGTTTAACCACAGCGCAAGAAGACGAAACAGTGACATCGTTATTACCGGAAACGGTACAGGCACAGGCGTCCGAACCAGTACGTGTGTCAGGACAAAATCCAACTACATCCCCGGAAACACTTCGTTCAGATTATGTGAGTGCTTCCGATGAAATCTGTAGAGAATGCCATCTCCGCCCATTTACTTCAATATCAATGGAAGGCGGCAAGCATGATCTGGGTTGTACTTTCTGCCATGTCCAGCATGGTATTAAGCCCGAATGTTCCGTTTGCCACGACTTAGCCCATGGCGCACAGTTAAAGGATTGCAAGGATTGTCATGATGAACATTCCCCGATGGAAATCACATCAAACCTGGACTTTGACCAATCATGTTCAAATTGTCATGCGCAGCAAACACAGGAGTTTAAGGATCATCCCGGAAAACATGGTAATCTGGAATGCAGTTTTTGTCACAACACCCATAGGTACATTGAAGCATGCACAAATTGTCATGCACCGCACGGCACATGGTTACCATACACTGAATGCCTGAACTGCCATCCTGCGCACATGCCACAGGAAATCAATTATCCCGATGTAATTGCCGGTGAAACCTGTGCTTTCTGCCATGAGATGGTAAGTGATGTACTGGATGATGGTAACACGAAACATACAGATGTAGGTTGCTCCGGATGCCATCCTGTTCATGAACAGATACCTGAATGCATGGATTGTCACACATCGCATACTACGGATATGGCCTATGAGAACTGTACCGCGTGTCATCAGGCACATGATCCCCTTATCATGGAATTCCCTGAAGGTACTAAACAGGATATCTGTGAGATATGTCATGAAGAGATCAATTCGGTATTAAATGCAAGCAATACAAAACATGATGACTTAGGATGTGTTTACTGTCATCCGGATCACCGGTATGTACCGACGTGTGAGTCATGTCATGGATTGCAGCATGACAGGATACGGATACACGAGGATTTCCCGGAATGTATGCAGTGCCATATTGTTTCACATGATGTGAAGGTCATAGTGATCGACAAATGATTAAAATCACCTGTCCGGGACTACACATACCTATTGTCGTGTCAACCATACAATGTCGCTATATTGAAGGAATTAAACAGGTGTAAAAAACGACGCGACGCCAATAAAGAAGAGCGATTCCTCGCTCTTCCTTTTCTATAGAACGGTACGTGAAAAATTCCCTCCATACCGCTCATGCCTTTTATAACCCCATTTTATGTAGCAGCTTGTTAATTAAGTGGCATTAGTTCAATTTTAAACTAATTATAATATTTTATGCATTCGTCATTTTATTTCGTTATAATGCCCCACAGCTCTGCTGCGTTTGGGATAAGATATGGTAAATGCAACCTCAGTAGCCTGAGATATAATGATATCCCACGCTCTGTTGTGAGGAGTTTCATTGATACTACCATTTTCTTGAGCCGTTGACATGGATATCAAAGTAATGAAGATCATGAACAAAGATAATATATTCACAATACAAATATGCACACCATGAAAGCAGCCTGTATCCAGATGAACATCCACCACTGCAAAAAGCAGACCAATATTGACCATGCACTCTCAATGACAGAGAAAGCCGTGGAAGAAGGTGCAGAACTGATCGTGCTACCTGAAGTCTTCTCAACAGGGTTCTGTTATGACAGCATTGGAGAAAATGCAGAACGTCCTCCATATCCAACGATTGAGGCAATATGTGGCTTTTCAAAGGAACACGACTGCATCCTCATCGGTTCTATCATCGAAGCCGTAGAAGGTGAAAATACAATTTCACCACATAACCAAATATATCATAATCTCGGTTTTTGTATCGAATCCGGAAAGATTGCAGGAACATACAGAAAGACCCATATATTCGGGCAGGAAAGATCATATTTCTCAGGCGGCGGCACAATCCTGCCAATCCGGCTTGAAAAGAGCAAGCTCATCATCGGGCTGCAAATATGCTATGAACTGCGGTTTCCAGAAATCGCAAGGAAACTTTCGCTTGCGGGCGCAGATATACTTATAACTATCGCAGAATTTCCAAACCCGAGGAAACATCACTGGAAAACACTTGCCACAGCCCGCGCAATAGAGAACCAGATCCCACATATTGTCTGCAATCGCATGGGAGAAGACCCATACTCAACATTTTTTGGCGGCTCAATGATAATCAATGCATGGGGGGATGTAAAAGCACAAGCATATGGTGAAGAATGTATTATAATGCATGACATCGATGTGCGTGAAACTAATGAGATACGAAAAACCATTCCGGTATTTGCTGACAGGCGCCCGGATATCTATTGATCGTATTTGTGCAGATAATTATTGAGTTAGGCAATTCACAAAAATTAATATACCCATTTTTCGTTGGTTCAGAATCAAAACCACATACAGGCGTGACGTGAAAAGTTCAACGAATATATCTGGTGGGTAAATTATTTATTGGGAAATTCCTTATATTGAGACATTTTGATATATTTCGGATAAACATCTCATATATTTATTCATGTGAATATTTTTAGTATCAATATGATGACGCAAGTATTCTGTATCAGAACAACTCAAAAGTATTATATCTTATAACTATCACAGTAAAACCAATTGTAATAACACAACTATCAATTATTGTGCTACTTAAACCAAAATAATAATAATGAGGTAACAATATGAGTGAAAAATTAGGAGTATTAGCAATCGGGCATGGAAGTAAACTTCCACATAACAAAGAGATCGTTGAAAGCGTCGCCGCAAATATTGCAAACAAACATAAAGATGTTGTTGTAAAGGTCGGGTTTATGAACATGAACGAGCCAAGTATCGCGGATGCACTTGCGTCATTTGCAGGTACAGGTGTTACTACCATTGCAGCAGCTCCGGTATTCCTGGCATCCGGTATTCACATTACAAAGGATATACCAAAAATACTTGGACTTGAAGAAGGCAGCCATAAAACAATGATCAAACTTGATGGTAACGACGTTACTATTGTGTACGGAAAGCCTCTTGGCGGTGACGAGTTGATAGCTGATCTTGTGTTCAAAAGAGTACAGGAAGCAGTACAAGTCTGAACCTGAATAAAACATGGCAGGTCAGAAGAACGTCGTTGTGCTTGACCTGACACACGGCGGAATAATCATTGCACAGAAATTGGTAGAACTCGGTTACAACGTAAGTGCTGTTGACGTATACAATACTGTAGACCCTGTTATTCTTACTGACCTGCAAAAAAATTTTAACATAAAAACATCAAAAGAACCTATTCCAATCGATGATCTTGATATGGTCATTGTTCCGGTACACCTTGATCCTGAATATAAGATGCTGCGACAGGCTCGTGACATGGGTAAGGAAATTGTAACACATCACCGGATTGTTGGTGATATACTTTCCTGTGATAAGGCCATTGCATGTTCAAAGATCATAGAGATTACCGGAACAAAGGCAAAAACAAGTACCGCATCCATTCTTGCCGACATGCTGTCACGCAAATTTAGTGTTGTACTTCACACAACCCGCGGGCTTGAACACTGGGAAAACGGCAAACCATTTATGATATATCAGGGATTAAGCATTGCACCAGGTAGTATCCTGCATGCCGTGAAAAAAACCATATCATATTCGCCTAAAAACATTGTGCCGGATGTATTTATATTTGAAGTGTCAATTGGCGGCACAGGGTATGCTGATATTGGAATTCTGACCACAATTACACAGGATTATAAGATCGCGAATGGCACAGCATGGGCAAGCGATGCAAAAATGCAGATGCTTGACAATGCTAAATCCGGCAGTACCTTGATATTAAATTGCACAGATGACATAGTGACAGGGCACACTGTGGGTAAAACGGTGAAAAGTCTCACCTTTAGCGATTCAAAAGATTGCAAAGCAGATGTGAACCTGGCACTTAATAATAATGCAATTGTCATAAATTCCGGCAAATTAACATTTGTTGCCAATAAACAGTCAGGTTATGACATAGAATCATATACTACCGCAATGGTTGCTGCTGCAACTACGGCACTTGAGATGGGAATTGGGATTGAGGATATAAGAGATACATTGGCCGACTTCAGAGGTCTTAGCGGTAGAATGCTTACGCAGGTATTTGAGGGTAAGACATTGATCGATAACTCCAACTCAGGAATGAACATCACCTCTGTAAAAAAATCGCTTGTGTATGCACTCAATATGAAGAAAAAAGGCCGAATAATTATGGTACTTGGCGAAGAAGCCGCACAGGTATGTGAAGGGTTACCACCCGAAGATGTATTCGAATTCCTGCGACAGCAAAAACGCAACATCGATGAACTGGTTCTTGTGGGAGAGCGAATGCGTGCGGTTAAACATGAAAATACATATTATGCCGATTCACTTTCGCAGGGATTGTCTGTTGCATCCGGAATTGCCAGTAACGATGACCTGATATTGTCCTGTGTCAAGTGTTTCAGATAGATATGACTGATAATTGAATTTATTAAATTAGAAATAATACGGAATACCAATATGAGACGATAACATGGATAAAATAAAAGATGATGGTCAAACTAAAACTAAAAAAGAGATTTCAATCATACACCCCCGCCCGAGTTCGATTGTTGCCGCACTTTATACGTTGCGTGACCTGAATGTTGATGTTGCGATCTTGCACGGACCTCCGGGTTGTTCATTTAAGCATGCGAGACTGCTGGAAGAAGACGGGATACACGTAGTTACAACGTCACTGGATGAGAACGGTTTTGTATTTGGTGGTCATGACGAACTCGTTGCGCTTTTAGAAAAAGTATCAGAGATGTTTGACCCGAAACTCATTGGTGTAGTTGGAACATGTGTGAGCATGATCATCGGGGAAGAACTCCATGATGCAGTGCTGGAAGCAAACCCGGATGTACCCGTTATTGAAGTGGAAGTACATGCAGGGTATCGCAACAACACCAAAGGCGTGCTGCTGACACTCGAATCCGCACTGGATTCCGGAATCATTAGTGAGAATGAATTTGATCGCCAGAAAGCCTTGCTTGAAGAGGCCACAATGGTTGAGAAACGCCACGGGGCCGCAAGTAAGGAGTACCTTGCACCATCAAGGGGAGATGTGAAATATAAAGTTGCACAACGTATCATCGGTCTCTTGAAGGAAGGCAAGCGCGGCATTACAATCATGAACGCCAAGAAAGAAACAGGGTATATGTTTGCAGACATTACAGTCGCCGTTAATGAAATTGCAAAACAACTAGGTGTTGAGACAAACATTGTGAATATGGCAAACATTGATGATACACTTGGGCTTCCCCGTGTACGTCATCATGCAAAGTGTATCAAGGATGACTTAGAAGCGCGCGGTATTGTTATACATGATAATATCGGTGGACTGGACGAATATCCGATCGCAGGTAATGTGGCCGGTAAACTTATTGATGAAAAGTACGGCGATTATGATTTTGCGGTCATAACCGGAGTTCCGCACGCGGTTCCGATGGATAGCATATCCGGTATGGAAATAATATCAGTGACCAACGGACCAAGACAGGTTTTGCCTCTAAAGGAGATGGGACACAAATACGTGATCGTTGAGATCGATCTGCATCCAAAGACACTTGGTGTTAACCACATAGTGGAATCCGAGTTCGGTGCAACACTGCGTGAAGTCGCAAAGGATGAGTAGCGGTTGGTGATGATATGAGCGATAATTTAAATGAGCAGAATAAACCTAAAGTTATAGCGATATATGGCAAAGGGGGTATTGGTAAATCAAGCACGGCATCCAACGTTGCTGCTGCATGTGCGGACGAGGGATACAAAGTGATGATCATCGGGTGTGACCCGAAAAGTGATTCATCCATTACCCTGCTCGGTGGCAAACGGATCCCAACAATTCTTGACCTTATACGAAGTGGTGTTGATATCACAGAGGATGATGTAGTATTTGAAGGATACAATGGCATAAAATGTGTTGAAGTCGGTGGACCTGAGCCTGGGATCGGATGTGCGGGACGCGGCATAATTGTGGCGATACAAAAGCTCAAGAAGATATCAACAGTACAGGATCAATGTGACCTTGTGATATATGATGTGCCTGGAGATATCGTGTGCGGCGGATTTGTAGCACCTATTAGAAAAGGTCTTGTCAGTGAGGCGTATGTGTTGACATCAGGTGAATATATGCCACTCTATGCGGCAAACAATATTTGTCGTGGTCTGTCCAAAATAAATACTCCGCTTAGCGGTGTGATATGCAATGCCCGTAATGTAAGCCGTGAGGACGAGATCGTCCGCAAATTTGCGGAGGAGATAGGAAGCAAACTGATAGCATTTATACCAAAAGAACAGATCGTCCAGGATTGTGAACGGGACGGATTTTCAGTTATGGAAAAAGCACCGGATTCTGAAATTGCGCAGGTGTACCGTAAACTTGCATGTGCGATCATGTCAAAGGATGGATCCGTGATGGTAAAAGCGCTTGAGGATGAGAGACTGCGTGAACTTACACGTTGATTCGAATCAGTTAATATTATTTGGTTTTTAACTATAATGTTATGCTAGTACTATGACACAATCAAAACTGAACCAAAACGAAAAAACATCCCTCCCGCGCGTGTTGTTAGCAGCTGACCGCTCATCGTCCGGGAAAACAACGATTACCATCGGGTTACTTGCAGCACTTATCGCGCGCGGTTATAATGTACAGCCGTTTAAGGTCGGGCTGGATTACATAGACACGAGTTACCATTCCGAGATTACCGGACGGCGCGCCCGGAATATTGATGGGTACCTGATGGACAAAAAC
>JAUVKD010000220.1 GCA_030596385.1 Methanosarcinaceae archaeon
GGCGACAGGTTCATTGCACGTACAAGGCTGTTCATTGATTGGTTCCCTTCAGCCACAAGTGTTTCGAGTTGTCCAATTGATTCCTTAAAATCGTCATAAGGTTTAAAGGCCAGCATAACGATATTGCTCATATCTTCAAAAGAGCACTGGAAATTTGTCTGTACCTTAAAGTATGAAGTATGATATTCCATTGCAGGAGTCTTGCCGGGTTCAGGCATGCGCCACTGGCTTTCGATCAATCCGCCTTTTTTCAGAATACGAATACTATTCGAGACATCGCTGCCCATAAATTCTTCCAGATCTTCTTCTGTCATCCACTTTGTTGAAAGTGCATCAAACACATTTTTGTGTGTCCTTGATCCAAATATTCGAAGAAAAGGAACCAGTTCCGATGGATCGTTAATTATTCGTGTTCGTTTGCCCATATAATGACCTCTTATTTATACTACGTTTATATGGTGCTTAAGATTAATAAAGATGATGTGAATTATGTGCCATATCTCAAAATGTCAAGACCATTATCCTCCTTCCAATCAAAGACCGGATATAAACGATCTGATTCTCTGATTTTTTCATGCAGTGCATGTGAAACAATAGGCAATGCTATTGTAGCATCAACAAATACCTGCACTTTTTTAGCCTGAGGTGCGATCTTGCCCCATGATACGGCTTCATCGAACGTACAACCCGAAAGCCCGCCCCAGTGCGGCACATCGGTTGTGTATTGTATCGCATAATCATGACCACTTACATTGACACCCATAATCGATGCAACTACTTCGGTCTGCTGGATAAAGTTCTTGGGAACCCCCCCGCCCACATATATGACTCCGGTTTTCTGTGACCTCTCAACTATCTGTGTAATTTCATCTACATCCTGTATCTGGTCAATGTTTGCAATACACCCGTCTCTTCTGGCAATTGTAAGTCCTATCCCGATCGAACTGTCACACAGTGCAGGAGTGAAGATGGGCACACCATGATTATATGCACTAACAACAATAGAGTCATCTTCCCCGCCGCGTCTTGCAATTTCCTTGCCAAGTACGTACATAAATTCTCTTGATGAATATGCCCTGTCTTCAAGTGTCTTTGCAAAATCGGAGATCAGGTGGTCAACATTCCTGAATTCATTTTCAACAGCAAACACGTCATATATCCTGTCCACACCATGTTCGTACAACTTTTCATCATCTGCTAAATGTGAACCCACATAGTGATTCATGCCAAGTGCCTCGTGGCAGTCATGGAATATGTTTGCACCTGTGCTCACAAGACAATCAATCATCCTGTTCTGTATCATGTAGGATATGATCTTTCGCATACCTGCCGGCACCATTGCACCGCTCAATCCCATTAGTATGGTAAGATTGTCTTCTTTTAGCATATTATGCCATACTTGCACCGATTCAGCCAGTTTCCTGCCCTGAGATCCGGTAGTAAGCATCGCATCTGTGAGTTCACTTATTGAACGATTTTTGACATCAACAGGATTAGTCGGGGTACCGGTGAAAACATTGTGGTTCATGTATCTTCCGTAAATCGTATTTGTTATCTCGCTAAATCAATATCAATAAGCATTGTAATCACATCTGAATTTGCTAATGGTTGAATCTTTATAACAAGAAAATGCTCCCTGTAGTCGTATTTACTTAGAATATAAAAAGTTATACTTTATGTACAATTAAAAAACGATGTCAAGCGAAACATTGCAATAATTCCATTGCAGATACAGAATTTGACCAATGTTGTTTCTTCACAGCGAATTTAGCAGATAAATAAATACCGCAGATCATTCCTTAACTGATACTGTATACAATTCAGATCACAAAAACTGCTGCAGATAAAACAGTGGTCCACCGCAGTTCTTCATTAACATCGGCTGCTTTTGTAATATGTACCGTTTTTATTGGCTCTTCCCGTGTCCATGTGTGATACATGCTTCTTGCAAGTTGTTCTGCATATTTTCCGGCTGCTGCTTTTGTTTGTCCAAAGGCGTGATGCTCGGAGATGTAGCCATGTTTATTGGTATCCTCTGGAATTGCACAACCAATGGATGATGTGATCAATCTGCTTGGTTCATCCGAAGAGATCCTTGACATGACACAAAAAACAATTTGACCGGGACTTAACTCCGCAAGCCCTTCTTTTTTTGATACGATCATACAATGTGGAGGTAAGATCGAACTCACTGTCACAAGATTATATTTTTCAATACATGCATTTCGAAGTGCTAATTCAAAAGATTCAAGATACTCAGTATGTCTCCCTACTCCGCTTGTGAAAAATACTTTTTTTGGTATTAAATTCATGTTCATTTTCATCTATCACATCCGATTATATAAATAATATAAAAGATTTATTTTTAATGGAGATAATTGATTTTAACCATACCCTTTGGTAGTATTTAATCTTAATTATTATACTCCGCAGCAGAGCTGCTAAGTATAATAATTAAAATGACAAATAATGTATATATCAGTAGCAACAGTGCTAACAAGAAAGTAAAGCCGATAATGGAAGGTTAAGACCAAAAGCCATGAATGCGAATGTGAAATATCCACGAAACTTTTTTTGTATCCTCTTCAAATCTTAGGATAACTGACTCCTTTTTGAAATCGAAAACCTGCTAAGGCAATTGATTTAGATA
>JAUVKD010000053.1 GCA_030596385.1 Methanosarcinaceae archaeon
AAACATTTTTAATAACATTGGTATGTAAAAACACTATGTTGCGTTGTTCTACATTTATTTTGTAAATTGAAATGCCGCGAAAACCCCATACCGTTCGCGCCAGTGGCATGGGAATGCGCCGCCTGCGATGGTTGTATTAGTTTTAGTTTCAAATTGAACAATCTAATTTACGCGGCTATCGTACCACAGCTATACAAATACGATAAATTTATCCTCACCAGTTTATATAGTGAAAATTTACCCGCACGATCCTGAAGATATCCATTAATACTGCTATAAAATACATCTGTCATATCTTCCCATCATACGCAACGATCTCTTCGCCATCGCTAAACAGCACCTTTACCACAACATGTTCATTGTAACTCGCTAACGTGATCTGACCATTTTCCCCTATATATCTGGTCGCGTTGTTGACACCTGTTGTATTTATCTGCGTAAAAGTGGTGTTTGCCATGCTTGTATAAGACAGGTTGGTAACACTTGTTCCGGTCGGTTCAATACTGTATATCGTAACCGTTGCAGAAGTCTGGTTGTCGCGCGTGACCGATATGCCGCACTGCTTTGGCACCTCCGGGGCAGAAACGCCCGAGGACCATGACATCACGATCGCCGCCATGATGACGGTCACAGCGACCATCAGGATGACGCCTATCACATCGGAAACCGCTGTATCTTTTCCAGATAATTTGATTTTTAATTCCCCAGTCATCCGTGTCATATCAACCGAATGGATCATGATCAGATCTTTCCATCGAATGCTACAATTTCATTGCCATCATCAAACAATACCTTAATTACAATACGTTCATCGAACCCACTTACAAGAACGGTACCGCTATCCCCAATGTCTGTGGCTGGATTTCCTTCTGCTGTGTTTATCTGCGTAAAATTACCTGTTGATTCATTTGTATATGTCAGGTTGGTAACACTTGTTCCGGCTGGTTCAATACTGTATATCGTAACTACTACAGCAGTTCCAGTATCCCGTGAAACCGATAATCCGCACTGACTTGGCACTTCAGGAGCAGATACACCTGATGACCATGACATGATTATGGCTGCCATAATGACAGTTATCGCTACCATTAAGATGACACCTATTACTGCCGAAACGGCTGTATCGTTCTTGAATATTCTCGATCTTAACCCGTGTGACTTTCGTTTCATGATTTATCACTCCTGTGTAGATTTTGATAAGAATCTTACAATACCCCCTTATACTGTCAGTTCCACTCTTCAATTAATATATAACCTTCCATCGTGAACTACACCCACCTGCTACAAAGCAGCAATGAAGGTGCTTCCTGATTCATCGAACCGACTTAAGTCTTTTCTCCAACAGGCTTGAATTCGGGATATCCCATCCCTATACAAAGAACATAGGTGCAATATGGTATTATATTTATCGGTTTATTCATCTCCCACCTGTCACTTCGTTCCGAGGAAGGAGTATTCAAATATAATAAAAAGATTTGGAAACTTCCTCTTTGAGCTTAACTTGCGGAGTAGTATATTATTACAAGCATACACTGGATCACCTAATAGGATAGCTGAAGGATCCCTATATCTATTTCGAGAGAAATTAGGTATTAGTAGGCACTTATCTTACAAAACGACATAACGTGGTTATGACCGGAAAGCTGTAAATGGGATACTGGACGAAATCGTAAAAAAAACCAAAAGAAAACAAAACCTGAAAGTGTTAAGGATACTCACGACTGTTTTCCGACATCAAAAACGGCAACAGGATGGGTTTTTCTTATTGTGTGATGAAAAGCGGTTCTAATACGGTGATGAACCCTATGAGTTGTGGGGCACATGAACTATTATTCACACACGAACATTTATCAAACTGTAGATATCCATATTCGGCCATTCAGACCACAATTCGTGTCACATCACAATTTCAAATTATCGTGCAAAATATCAGCATACATACTGCTTTTCTTTATTTGGTTGTATGCGTCGTTCAAGGATTCCTCAAGTTTTTCGTTGATCTCCCTTAGCGTCTTTATGTAGTACTCCTTCTGCTCAAGTTTATTCTTAAGTTTGTCAATAAGGATTTGCTGTCTGTGGATACTAATAAGTTTACCCATCTCTTCTTCGGTTCGTTTTCTAAGTTCATCAACTTCCTTACGCTTGAGGTCAACGTCTGCTATTTCAGAATCGATTTCAGATCTAAGGCTCTCAAGGTGCGTCTGTTTGCGGTTGACCTGTTTGGCTTCGATCTCAACCTCAGACTTTAAGGATTCAACTTCCCCTTTCTTCTCTCCCACGTCTTCAAATTCATTTGCAATCGTTCTCTTTATCTCTTTGATCTCCAACTTTTTCTGCTCAAGATCCTGCTCTTCAGTTTCCAGAACACTTTTAACCATGTCAAGTTCGTCGCGTTTCATCTCAAATTCCTGAAACTCGTTATCATATATCTCCTTGAGTTCAACAAGTCGTTTTTCATTTTCCGCATGGCTTTTCAGTTCACTTTCGTATTCCTGTTTCTTCTTTTCAAGTTCATCGACCTTTGGTTTTAAATCTCCAAACTCTATTTCGATTCGTTCCCTCAAATCTTCGATCTCGGATTGTTTCTCTTTAAACCTCAGTTCCTCGCTTTGAAGGTCACGCTTTAATGTATCAAGCTCGCCCTGCGTTCGCTTGATCACCTCCAATTCAGCTTCATATCGGTTTTTCAACTCATCCAGATTATTTTCGTTATACTCATGTCTGCTTAAATCGCTTTCATACGCCTGTTTTTTCTCTTCAAGTTCCTTATTCTCAATATCCAGCTCTTCAAACTCATTTTCAATCGCTTTCTTGGATTCTACGATCTCTGAACGTTCCCGGGATAAATTTGAATATTCATCCTCAAGTTCAGACTTCAACATCTCAAACTCGGCACGTTTTTGCTGATACTCCCCTAATTCGACATTATATGTTGACCTCAACTCATCAATGTTTTCTGCGCTTGCTTCGTTTTCGCTCTCGATTGACAGGCGTTTCTGGCTAAGATATATCTTCTCTTTTTCCAGTTCATCTTTAAATACATCGAGTTCACTTCGTTTTTGTTGATACTCCCCCAACTGGGCATCATATCCGGCTTTCAATTCTGCCAGTTTATTTTCATTTTCCTTGTGGGCATTCAATTCATCTTCATATCTTTTACTGGATTCTTCAAGTTCCTTTTTCTGCACTTCTAATTTTTCAACTTCTTCTACAATTGTTTTTCTCGCATTCTCAATATCGGACATTTCCAGTTCAAGTGCAGTTTTCTCATTTTCCATCTCCTTTTTCAATTCCTCAAGTTCGCTTCGTTTTTGCTCATAATCTTTAATATCAGCATCATATATTTCTTTAAGTTCGGTCAACTCCTTTTCACTCACCACCTCAATTTCGGATATCCGGAGTTCTGTGGGCGCTTCTTCAAGCAGTTCTTCGCGTCTCTCTTCAACTTCCTTCCGGATTGCGGGTTCCGTTTCCTCCCCAGTGGTTCCCACTTGTTGGACATCCCTTACACTTTCGTCATAGGGCGGGAGCATATCTTCATTAACTTTCTTTCCCATCAGTTGCTGGATAAAAATATACGACACACCAAGATGATCTTCATATTCTAATTCGGGTGATTTCATCACATCCATCTGTTGTGCTATACTGAGTGCAGAATCTACGATATCCTGATCTATCCACTTCATCATGCAATACTCATTCAGATGATGACTCAGTTCATTTTTGCCAAATTGTTTGAGTAAATAATACACCCATCGATTGAGTATCTGATCGAATGCTACAGCATCATTCATTTTATCAAAAAAATGGCAGTAACTTCACCAGTTACTGCTATTAAATTCAATGTAGTTGTTTCCAAAACCCAGGCGGCATATCCTGTGCAAGTTTCAGTGCCCCACTTGCCCCACTGTACACAGGATCACTCACAATGGATACTTTTCCACCGCCAATCTGATCCAGCTCTTCCTCAATGAACTTATCAATGTTTTTAATACGGCTTCCGCCGCCGCAAATGCGTATATTGTTCTTCAATTCATCTCTGAACTCCGGATCATATGTGGATATAAGTTTGGTAATGCCTGCAACGATTCCCGACACGATTGATTCGCATGCTGCCTTGATCTCATCGGCAATAGGCAGATCCAGATTTGATGCACCCACCTGTATCTCAACAATGCAATCATCGTGGGTGCTGCCTACATAACCGTAAGTTTCCTTCCATTTCTTTGCCAGTTCCCTGGTGATATTTGCATCTGTATATTCTTCGGTGATCAGTTTGATGATCTCCTGATCGATATAGTCGCCACCCCTGTCAAGACTTATCTGGTCATCAGGTTCGGGAAAAGTTCCATGTACCCTGCACAGATCTGTGGTTCCGGCGCCTATGTCAACAAAGATCGCATGTTCAAGTTCCTCAATACCGTATGCAACACAAAATGGTTCACTTGCAACCATTACTCCGGTAAACAGATCCTTCGAAAGACCGCTTATCATTTTTTTGTTCAAGATACTGGCTTCGGCCGGAACACCTATTATGGCATAACTTTCAACACTGTCATCCGGCAATTTTATTGATTTGAGACAATGTTCCAGCAGCCCTTTCGCAGCATCAATATTGTCTTTGTCGTTCTTGATAACACCATTTTCAACCGGTCTTTTAATGTTAAGCGCAGCACGGTGTTTAAGTGCTTTCTCCCCATACAGCACATCAGCTTTTAAAAAGTTTTTAGCAACAACATCTCTTGGATAGCCAACGATGCTCTGTTCAAGCACTTTTTTTCCGTCATTCGTACATATAGCAATTTTCGATGTACCAAAATCAATTCCAATAAACATATTCTCTTTCTTTATTTTAGATTTGGTACCCTCTTGCTTTTTATCGTCTTTAGTTTTAGCCATTAACAAAACCTCACAATCCCATTATAAAATATAATGTTTACACACTTATATAATTATATGGTAGTATTTATGGATTTTGATGAGTATATAAAGTCAAAGGTTTCGGGACTATACATCAAAGACACTGCCCCATGGGGAATATTCAATTAACCATCGGGCATAGCACCCATTCAATTCCGAAAGATGTGAATGAATCAGCATCTTTAAGATCATTGAAAAATGGGACAGTGCCCATGCCCAAACATCTTAAATATAAACCATATCAATATTGTAAAGGGGAAAGCAACCGGAGTGAATCAATTGCTGCGCAAAATTCTAAATTGTGAGCAGGCAGTATCGCCTGTTATTGGATTTTTGTTAGTTGTAGTTATACTCACAAGTCTGCTCACAAACATTCAGGTACGTTCCGTACCTGTCTGGAACATGGAAGAAGAAATGCAGCATCTTAATGTCATGTATGATGACTTTAAGATCTTTAAATCAACCATAGAAAATACGGCTGTTAGCGGAACATATCAATCGACCCCGCAGAGCATGGGTACATTTTATTCAAAAAAACTAATATTCTACAATCCCTCAGCCGGCGCGCTTGGAACATTTGACATAAACAGGAACAAATGGATGTGCATTACCTACGATGAGATTCAGCCTGACGGCACCATTGAAAGAAACATAGAAAAGAACATCACAAGCAGCACCATTACATACTCTCTTAGCGGACTCAGGCGTTATAACGATTTTACATACGAATACGGACTCATCCGTCGCGGCGGGAATTACACACAAAGCGAACAGACAATGGTCAGCGGTGACAGCATCTACTTGATCGGAATAAATGCCACACAAAGCCGCGAAACAGTAGCATCCTACGAAAAGATCGGTGTGAACGCCTATCCTGTTTCTGTTCCGGAAAACAGCTGTCTTGGCACAAACATCCGGCTGGATATTTGCACGGATTATCCTGTGTGGTGGGTCAACACACTAAACGAAATGAGCGGTGTCACTGCGTCAAGTACCGGAAACATCGTACATGCAATATTTGACAAGAACATGAACATCAGGATGGGCGAGGTCATGGTCTCGCCATCACGTTTGGGAATGCCACAGCGCCTGGGTCCCTGTCGCATCATGCGAGTAAATTACCAGGGCGAGAACGTTCCGGTCGAAAGCTCATACGAGATAACCTTTGAAGCACAGGACAGATACAACAACCCTGTCCCGAATGTCATGATAAATTTTGATGTCAACAGCAGCAAACCGCTTGGAATGGAGGGAAGTGTGTCGCCCGCATCCATGATCACAGGTGCGGACGGCCGGGCGCTGACCACTCTTTCAACAGGTGGTGCAGGGTTCTATTACATAGATGTTACCGCAGCCGGTGCTGCCATTTCATCACACCGCTATACTGCTTCATCGCAGGGCGGTGTCATGACACTCAGCGCAGTACAAAACCC
>JAUVKD010000102.1 GCA_030596385.1 Methanosarcinaceae archaeon
GCAACTTCATCATTAATTGGTCTGTCAAACACTTCATCCGGTGTACCTACCTGTACGATCCTGCCATCCATCATAATCGCAATACGATCTGCAAGTATCCGTGCTTCTGTCTGGTCATGGGTTACATGAATAACCGTGAATCCGGAATCGTTGTGTATACTTTTCAGGATCTGGCGGGTCGAATCCTGTGTCCCAGGGTCAAGTGCACTTAAAGGTTCATCCAGCAGCAAAACGTCCGGATTGATCACAAGTACTCTTGCAAGTGAGATACGTTGTTGTTCACCACCGGAAAGTGTCTGTGAGTACCTGTGTAACAGGTGCTCAATATTGAGATATCCTGCAATCTTTTTAACTGTTTCACCATCCTTGATCCCTCTCATACGCATACCGAATTCAATGTTCTTTGCCACATTCATATGTGGAAAGAGAGAGTAATCCTGATACAAAAAACCGACATTGCGTTTTTCAGGAGGTAGTCCTGTGACATTTTTTTCGCAAATGTATATATCTCCGCCATCAGGTCGGTAAAATCCTGCAATGAGTTCTAAAAGAAGCGTTTTTCCGGCACCGGTCGGACCCAGTATTACAAAATACTCACCATCTGCGATTTCGAGGTTGATCTCTGTAAGCCTGAACTCTTTCCAGTTCCGGTGCAATTCTTTAATCTTTATCATACACACGCCATCCAGCTGATAATATCCTTACTGTAATAAATATTACAAGAGTTACCAATATGAGTAAAACAGCAATCGGACGAGATGCAGTTAGACCCTGCGATAAATACCGGTCATAGATCAAGGTCGGCCCTATCATTGGATAATATGCGATCATAACAACAGCGCCAAATTCGCTGATAGCCCGCGCCCAGCACATGATCGAACCGATCAGGAGATGGCGGGATGCGAGCGGAAGTGTGACAATTGCAAATGTTTTCCAAAGAGGTGCTCCAAGTGAGCGTGCGACGTTCTCAAGTTTCGGGTCGACATTTTTAAACCCCTCGCGTGCAGAGTTGGTCAGGTAAGGTGCAGATACGAACAGCATAGCAACAACAATTCCTGGCATAGCGTCCCGAAACTGGATGTAAGGTTGCAGCGGGGCACCAAGCAGTCCGTTGGCACCGAACACAGTAAGCAATGCAATACCTGCTACCGTGTGCGGAATGACCACCGGTACATCGAGCATGCTCTCAACAAAACGTTTTCCGGTAAAATTCTTTCTTGCAAGAATGTATGCCGTAGGCACACCCAGTAACAGGGAAATAATTGTTGCAAGAAATCCGGCATACAATGAGAGAAATATGGATTTTAAAACAGGTTTACTTGATGCTGCATCCACAAGTCCGGAAAAGTCGGTCAATATCTGGCCGATTATCATATTAGCTATAACAACAAAAACAAAAAATAACAGAACCAGCGACAAAAAGTAAAATAGTAACATAAGGGGGTCAGCCCTTCTGATATTCGCTGGTTTTTGTTTTATTAAGAATCCCATATTACTCCATATCGTTATTCCTTTGTCAGGTATTCTTTTAATTCATCCGGTACTGCATTTATATCACTTGATACCGCAGGAATAATTGGTGGCTGTCCATTATTCAGGAATATCTGTTGTCCTTCTTCGCTTATCATCAGTTTTACGAATTCTACTGCAAGGTCATACTCGATTGCATTCTTTGGTATTGTCATCCCATATACAATTGGCTTACCGTCAATGACTTTTCCGTTTGAAAGTTCTATGTTCACTTTATTGTACATATCAGTATACTCGATGGAACCCAGATCAATTTGGGATGGAAGTTCCACAAACTTAAATCCATGCTGGACTGCAACACTTCTGTATATATAGAAGTAGTCAATCTCACCCATTTCCAGAGCAGATGAGAGTTCAACTTCCATACTTCTAAGCATTATTTTTTTTGTGTCAGGGTTGATCTCTTCTGACATTGGCATCTTTATAGCAGATACATTTCCTTTTGATGAGATTGTTATTCCTGTATTGGCTTCCATTATGTCATCATAGATCATGTCATCGGAATAATATGTTTCCGCAAGTTGTGTAACAATTTGTGAGCGATAACCACAAGGGTCATCATTCGGATTGGAAATACCAAAAGTGACACCGTCTCTTCTTAATATATCATACCAGTTACTCTGATTTATCTCATCATTGTATTTACTATCATTAGTATATGCTATTACTATCTGGTTACGGGCAAATACAATATACCAATCCGTAAATTCAGGTATCATCATTGACGGGATCAGAGTATAATCAGCAGATGCCAGTATGTCAGCCTGCTTATCAAGTTCGGTTATTTTTTTCACGCAGGCTACACTGCCTGCGGCTTCACGCTGTACATCTACATTGGGGTGTAGTTCTTCGAATCTCTGTTCAAGTTCTTCCATTGGCATGCCCAAACTGCCGGCATGGAATATCTTAAGAGTAGTTTCTTCATTATCAGTGACTTCAGTGCATCCTGAAAATGAGGTTGCCAGTACTACAAGTAATATGGATAATACGATTATCGATTGAGTAGTGTATTTAGATATCATGGTTATGTTTAAGTGGATATAACAATTGATAAAGTTTGTTGTTTCTGTTTTGTAAAGATTGTATCGCATCTTCGCTACTATGAAATAAAATCACCATTAGTGGACTGTACCATTTTTAAAATATGTAATACACAGTCTTGACAACTAGTGATTTCAAGTAATTGTTCATTCTCATATATTTGCAATTGAATGCAGCCATACAGGCTGTCCCATAAGTTAAAACATCTGCACGGATAATATATGTTTTATCGTATCCTCTTCAAAAAGCAGGGTAAAATGCATATTCGGATTATCTAAATCAATTGCCTTAGCGGGTTTTCGATTTCAAAAAGGAGTCAGTTACCCTAAGATTTGAAGAGGATACGTTTTATCCTATATTAGCAAAATCAGCATGATTACTGCCAATAATTATCGTATTAAGGATCCACTTCAAAAAGCGGTCGTGTCCTGAATTTCATGACCTACACACTTGAACATTCAAAATTCTTTCCATGTCCACGAATGTTCCGTGATTCCTTTTGCCATACATAATATCCTCTCGATATTTTTATTCTTTTGGGAGTTTTAATCGTCAATGCTGAATTGGTCCGAATAAAATTATTGTGGCATTTCTATACGGCATGGTTGCGGTATCAGTCAATGAACACATTCTTCCCAATTCAATTTGTAGCACATCTTTTATTCAATCAAAAGAACCCGCGGGAGAGTTTGAGCAGTGCACCCCAGGCGGGAATGTTAAGAATATGGAATAGGCAAGCGCGGGTATATGAACAAAATCAAAAAAACGGGGCGGCTAACGCACGAAGTGCGGCACCTTCCTCCTCCGCCACCACTGCCCCTGCATACACATTGAAATTCCAATCACAATCAGCGCATCTGTATTTTTGTTTGCCCGGATTGCTCGGAACATGGAAACTGATTGTGTGAATGCGGGTTGGCAGCAGTGGAATGTGCCGCCTGCGATTGGAGTTATACCCTGCCGATGTCGGGCTTAAGTGCAGCAAAAAATAGACAGCAGCGCATGGATTTGGGATTTGCGCAGCCGGTTATGCTGTTCGTTGCTGGTGAACAGCAAGCGCACAGGTGCATTTCAGGTTCAAGCACAACCTCACAAAAACTTGTGCGGTATAAATATTCTGGCGCAGAACTTATGTCCAAAAAGAGCGTGCTCCAGCCCAACATCAGATGAATGGATTCACGGCTGTTATCCATGGAATTTTGTCAAAATCCTTTGTGTTCTCTGTAAGTACATTCGTAACCCCATTTTGTTTCATGGTTGCACACAACAGCGCATCCCAGTAATGGATTTTGTATTTTATAGACAAGTCAATGGCTATAATTATTGATGTTTCATCAAGTCCTAAAACCTGCCAGTTATTGAATTCAATAATATCATTAATAATTTTTTTCACAATTTCTTTTGGTAAAGGATGTTCGATCTTTTTTGTAACAACAACATAAAACTCAGAAAGGTTCTGGAGAGCTATGGCATAATATGCTTTCTGCATCCAGCATTTTTTCAATAATGCGTTGCAGATCATTTGCTTTTCTGGTTCACTTGCATCATAGGAATATACAAGGATATTAGTATCCACAAGAAATATTTCATCTTTCATATAAGTCTTCCCTTGATTTAAATTTGAGTTCTCCCATATCAAACCCTTTTTCAAGTAATTTTATCTCCCTTTCTGAAATCTGCTTTTGCGTCATTTCTTCGATCCATTTCTTCATAGCTGAAGTCACAGCATTTCCAAGATAACCTTTCTTTTTAGAGTATATTTTCTGTGCAAGTGCCCTGAACTGTTGTTCAACGTCATTATCTATGCTTATTGTCATAGTTCCCATGTTAATATATTTACAGTATTTATGTATTTAAATGTTGAGATTACGTAAATATGAAAAATTAAGGATTGCTACACCACATATTTCATTTGACAATTTGTTATCTTCCTTCCATAAGCAAGTCCTGCATAAATCCCTTTTTTGAGTTACAGAAGTTTATCGCGGTATGCTTCTTCTTTTTCAATATGCTGGTCTACTACCACGATAGAGCCTGTGACTGGACAAAGGAAACGGGTAATTCTCAAAGGTGAGACTCCGGACTCGATCGATATACCTACCGGATGCAGACGCGGCAGGAGGCGCACGGTTGTGTTGTTGTGTTGTTGATGTTGTTTGCGCGCCGCGAGGGTGTTCTCTTTAATACAGGAGTAAGGTTTTTGTTGGGTTAAGTGGAGATGGTGGCAGGGGTGATTACAGACCTTGTGACTTAAGTCCGAGGTCGTTAACTGGGGCTGCACATCGCCCAACCATGCTCGGACTTGAAAATCAAATCCGGACATCAATATTAATATCTAACACAGACGCACAATATTGATTATTATCAACATCTCATATATTGCAATCCTGAAATCTTTTTATCACAGTCTCCTTTCCCATGCACCCGCTCCATTAAACCCCTGGCCACCGCCATCCCCATCCTGCCATCACTAAATATAGGTTGCACCGATAGCGGTGGTAGTTCCGTGCAGATATTGATATAATATGCTGGTGGCCAGGCATGATAGTACTTTATAAAGGGAAACTTTTATTAATTATTTCCTCTTATATAATACTATGATCTCAAAGACA
>JAUVKD010000105.1 GCA_030596385.1 Methanosarcinaceae archaeon
CACAAAAGGCATTCGACCTTGTCAAAATGGGTATTGCCAGAGCAAGGTTGCTTGAACCTTTAAAGAGCAAGAAAATAAAAATCAACCGTGATGTTCTCGTGATCGGTGGCGGTGTTGCAGGTATTGAGGCAGCGCTAAACCTTGCAGACAGTGGGTTTCATGTTTACATGGTCGAAAAAGAATCCACCATCGGTGGAAAAATGGCTCTTCTAAACGAGGTCTTTCCGACAAACGACTGTTCGATCTGTGTACTGGCACCTAAAATGACAGACGTGCAGAACCATCCGGATATTGACCTTTTTACATTTTCCGAAATAACAAAGATCACAGGTTCGGTTGGAAATTTCCAGATAAATGGAATAAAAAAACCGCGATACGTTTCCGAAGACAAATGCAATGGCTGTGTAGAAGAATGCTCCCGGGTCTGCCCGGTTGAGATATCAAACCCATTCGATTTCGGTCTTGGAAAAGCAAAGGCAATCTACATGCCAATACCACAGGCTGTGCCCCAGATTGTCTGCATCGACAGCGAATACTGTATAGGGTGCGGACTTTGCAAGCAGGCATGTCCTGCCGATGCAATCGATTATGACCAGAAGAATGAGCCGTTCTTACTGACGGTCGGTGCGATAATTGTGGCAACAGGATATCAGTTGTTTGATGCATCCCGCAAGGAAGAATACGGATACGGCATATATCCGGACGTAGTCACGAATATGGAACTTGAACGCATGTTAAATGCCTCTGGTCCCACGCGCGGAAAGGTCGTAGTTCCATCAACTGTTGAAGTGCCAAAACGTGTCGCATTTATCCAGTGCGTCGGGTCAAGGGATGCGACAGTCGATAATACATACTGCTCACGTGTGTGCTGCATGTCTGCAATGAAAAATGCCCAGATGCTAAAAGAACGGTATCCGGATATTGAAATAGTGATACATTACATTGACATCCGTGCGTCAGGCGAGATGTATGAGGAATACTATGAGCGGACACAGTCTATGGGTGTAAATTTCATACGAGGCAAGGTTGCGGAAATATTAAAAGACACTAATGGAAATCCCCTGCTTCGGTTTGAGGACACGCTTGAATGTGAGATACTTGAGGAGTCATATGATCTGGTAGTGCTGTCAACCGGTATGGAAGCGAACAGGGATGCTGATAACATTTCCAAAATGCTCAACCTTTCCCGCCGACCCGATAGGTTCTTCTCAAGCGCACATCCGAAAATGCGTCCGGTTGATGCACACATAAACGGCATGTTCATTGCAGGGTGTGCATCCGGTCCCAAAGAAATACAGGTATCGATCGCACAAGGCGGTGCAGCTGCATCCAGGGTTGTCAGACTTTTAAACAAAGGTGAACTTGAAACCGATCCGTTAAGTGCACATGTGGATCCTGCTAAATGCATCGGATGCAAACTATGCGTGGATATATGCAAATTCAGTAAAATACAGATAATTGACAAAAAGGCTGTTGTGGATGAGATATCATGCCGGGGGTGCGGTGTTTGCAGTGCAGCCTGCCCAACAGATGCAATCTGTATGCGAAGTTATACGGATAAACAGATACTTGCACAGGTACAGGCAGCTCTTGAGGTCAAGGATGAGTTTCCGCTTATCATCGCTTTCCTTTGCAATTGGTGCAGTTATGCATGCGCTGACCTTGCCGGTACATCCCGTATCCAGTATCCGACAAATATCAGGATAATCAGAACAATGTGTAGCGGGCGGGTTGATCCGAGTTTTGTGCTTTCAGCACTTGAAGCCGGTGCAGATGGTGTACTGATTGCAGGATGCCGGCTCGGTGAATGTCACTACCTGCATGGAAATTACAATGCCAGGCACAGGATGGATACCCTTAAAGGGGTACTGGAAGATATCGGAATTAGTCCTAAGCGGCTTAAGGTTGAATGGATCTCAGCAGCAGAAGGTGAAAGATTTGCAAAGAGCATAGAAAGTTTCGTCGATGTTCTGGAAGAACTGGGTCCGATCGGATCTGAGATACCGGGGGATTCCAAATGACCGGAGATATACCACCGGACAGCAGCGAGGATACAATTACAATCACAACAGATATGGATGTTCAGGGGTCGAAATTCATCTACAGCCAGGTAACCGAAAAATCAAAAAAGGTATTGGATTATGATTACAAACGCTGTAATGGATGTGGTATCTGTATTGGATTATGCCCTACAAAGGCACTTGAACTCGGCCCCATGCATGAGATCGCAACAGGTATGGATGCGCCGCCGGTTATGATGGATCTTGAAAAGTGTACATTTTGCGGTATGTGTGCGAATTTCTGTCCTGTTCATGCATTTAATATGGAATTCGAAGGAGAACTTCCGGATAAATCGAGTTATCCGGTGTATGATTCATACGTAAAATTTAACGATAAGTGCCTGCCTTGTGTATTATGCGAAGAAGCATGTCCAACAGATGCGATCAAGGTTGAGTTTACATTCAGGAAAAAGGAAGATATTGCTCCTTTTAAAAAAGATGCACAGGGCGAGATTGAGATCGATCTTGAAAAATGCAATTTTTGCGGTGTATGTGCAAAGTTTTGTGATGCTTTCATTATGCTTGAACGTGAGCCAACACCAACCGATCTCACACCATTTGAGCAGATACTGGTAGATGTGGATAAGTGTGATTATTGTGTCCTGTGCCAGGACCTGTGTCCGGAAGATGCAATTCAAGTAAAAGGCGAAAGACCTTGCGAAGCGCCGGTGATAGAGGGGAATATAAATGTTGATGATGAAAAGTGCACAAGGTGCACATGGTGTGAAACTGTTTGCCCTTATGAGGCAGTTGATGTTAAAAAGCCGTTTACGGGTGAGATAATACTTGTTGGGAACAATATCGAGAAGTGCGATCCACAGGGCTGTCATGGGTGTTTCAATGTGTGTCCGTCCCACCTGTGGTATGTCCCGACAGATACAGGTAAAAAGATTGCAATTGAGGAAGGTTACTGCATTTACTGTGGTGCGTGTGTTAATGCATGCCATGTTGATGTTATGCGTGTTTTACGTGAAAAAGTAAATCATACGAATATACCTGATTCACCATGGGCTTCGCAGTGGCGGGATGCAATCGGATCCATGGTGACGTTAAAACGGAATAATCCCGATGTATCCCGGGCACTTGAAGTTGAGAAAGAGCCGCCGCATGAGTATATAGAAGTTGAGATGCCTGAAGTTGATGAATCGCTCTTAAATGCTGCAAGGGAACGCATTGGAAAAGCGAAGCCTGTTCTTAAGAATGTGAAAATAAGACGCATCTGGGAATGTAAACCGCCAGATGAGGTGCGGGATGCGATTCGCAAAAATATATGGAAAAGTGGGGGGCATTAATAAAGGAGAGATTCACCTTCTCTATTGTTTCATAGTACTATTTCTTGTAATGTGGAAGTTGACCATCTACGGCGGATTGACTCAGCATAAAAACGACATATACAAGTAATTATTTTATACTTGTGCAATGTAAAATGCCGAAAAGCATATTTATGGGTTTGATGTAGTACGTAATCTGATTGGATGAAATAACTAAAACAATTTGAGGTGCATTTATTCATTTAAATATAGAACCTATCGGCATTATAAAAAAAGCCGGTAAATATTCAGAAATATTGATATATTCTGATTTTGAGCAAGTTATCAAAAACACGGTATCCAAACTCGGCAAGGGTGTGGAAAATGGTCAAAAATTGCTGATAATTCATAAAAATTGTGACCGGAATGACTGTCATCAAGTACAGGTTACAAAAACAGCACTCGTTGAGCGTGTAGGAAATGTGCTTAAAGTGAGAAAGATCAACGCAAATGATGACTCGGTCATTGATGTGCGGCTTGATAATGATGAACTTATTGATGGTCAATAAGTTATTTTACACATGACGTTCCTTTTCAATAACTATGGGTGTAGATATCGGAGATCTGTTTGAAAAAAGGACTGTTGAATTGTCCGACCTGTCCCATAAAGTGGTAGCCATTGACGCATACAATATACTTTACCAGTTTCTGAGTATCATCCGCCAGCGTGACGGGACACCGCTTACGGATTCACACGGCAATGTAACATCCCACCTGTCTGGTATACTATATCGTATAACCAGTTTGGCTGAGAACGGAATAAAACCTGTTTTTGTGTTTGATGGCAAGCCCCCTGAAATGAAAATGCAGACCATCGGAAAACGCAAAGAGATACGTCAGAATGCACGTGTTAAGTGGGACGAGGCAAAAGAGAAAGGACTTGTTGAAGAAGCATTCAAGTATGCACAGGCATCTGTGAAGATGAATTCCACTATTATAGACGATGCAAAATATCTTTTAGAGCTTATGGGCATCCCGTATGTTCAGGCGCCGTCTGAAGGTGAGGCACAGGCGGCTTACATGGTCAAAAAGGGGGATGCTGACATTGTGAGTTCACAGGACTATGATGCAATGCTCTTTGGTGCACCTGATGTTGTAAGAAATCTTACAATCACAGGAAAAAGAAAAATGCCGCGCAAGAACATCTATGTAGATGTAAAACCAGAAATTATCAATCTGGACAAAAGCCTGCAGGCTCTTGGAGTCAGCAGGTCACAGTTAATCGACATTGCTATTTGTGTAGGTACGGATTTTAATACAGGACTTGCAGGGATTGGCCCGAAAAAAGCGATTAAACTCATAAAGATACACGAAAATATTAAATCGGCAATGGCTGAAATTAATCAATCGATCGATAATGTTGAGGAAATTGAAGAGCTCTTTATGAATCCACCGGTGACAAATGAATACACTCTTGAATGGAAAAAACCTAATATGGGAAAATTAATTGAATTCCTGTGCAAAGAGCATGATTTTTCAGAAGAGCGTGTTAATAAAGCAGCTGAGCGGCTTGACGCTGCGGCTGGAAGCCGGAAGCAACAGACGCTGGACCAGTGGTATTGATCATACTTTTTTAGTATCCACTTCAAAAAGCAGGGTGAAATTATATATGGATTATCTAAATCAAGTGTAGAAGCATCTTTCGATTTACAAAATAGTATTTGTATAGGTGTTTTCGATAAAATGCCGATGCACAGCTCATA
>JAUVKD010000074.1 GCA_030596385.1 Methanosarcinaceae archaeon
CACGTTCAGGATCCTCTCTAAACTCCTTCTCCCATCTTGAGATAAGAGATGGATGTAAACCATGTTCTCGGCTGAGCTGTGCTTTGCCTTTACCATTTTCACATTCACGTAAGACTTTCGATTTAAATTCTCGTGTATATGTTCTTCTTATTTTTCATACGTACATCCCAAAGGTTTTTATTGCTTAATTAAATGTCCGTTATTTTGGGTGCACTCCAGTGATCGCAGAAGTTAACTTTTGAAGGACTATTGTAACAAAAATGTTGCTACTGAATTGTGAGGATAAAAAGTGTATCAAATATTAGTTCCTCACAGCGTTGTCACACCATCTTTATTCTGGACTATGACTTCCCGTTCACCTTGATACTCATTTACAATTCCCTGTATGCGAACGTAATCATTCTCATTCAACAGATTGTCCATGTATTCCGCACCGTTACTTTTTGGTATGAAAACCTTAACAATATTTTGATTATGGTCAACACTCAAAAGCAAATGGTCACCCTTGAAAGTGAACTTCTTGTTAAGGATCGTTCCCTCTAAAAACACATGGTCCCCAATTGATGACTGCTCATTGAATTGAATAGCATTGCTGCCAATGTGGTCACCATCGTTTTGGAAAAACGTGATATATGCCACTGCAAGTGACAATATTGCCATTACAAGTAGTACAGCCACGATTTTTTCTTCTTTTTCCATTGTTATTATCACTATCCTTTATTGCTCTTGCCAAATGAAATTAGAGTGACTTTGAAGATAAGTCTTTCCTGCAAGGGGTGATTGTTATCTGTATTGGATTCATTGTATGCTTTTTCAGGAGGTATGAAAACCATTTTTTTTCCTACCCTATGCAAATAATATTTTTGTCAAATCCGGATATTATCTGACCTGCGCCGGCTATGAACTAAGGGAACTCACAAATAATAATTTACCCATTAGAATGCGTATCGAGATTTTAACCGCCGTCATCTTTGTGTGTAGGTAAGAGTAGTGGAACACGCCGTTTTTGCGTTTGTGTGGATTGCTGTGGAAATGGATATTGCATATTTTGCGAATGATACTTTGCGGGGGTGGAATGCGCCGCCTCCGGCGTAGTTGTTGCTTCGGTTTCAGTCTACTTATCTGGCTTTGTGCGCGCCCGTCTATGCTCAAGACTGCACTTCAACGGCGGCGGGCTCGGATGCAACAAAACATACAGATGGGGCGCGGCTTTCGTGCTAGCTTCTAAGTTCGCACCCCACACCATCCCCGCTGCCTGGTGTGAAGACCGTACACTGTTTAATAATTTTCCAAGACGCAGATTTACACGGATTCAAAATATTATCACATGAATTGTATATTTAAATATATGTGATGGAACCCCAGTAACCCACAGACAAAAGCAACTGTTTTGACGGCATACAGGCATTCTGTGCAATTGTATTTAGCAAATATCAAAAGACATATAATATTTGCTTCTAAACAATATTAACATGGCTATTATTGCACAATTTATTGTCAACGGCATCATTGCAGGTAGCACATATGCGCTGGTTGCCATTGGTCTTACAATGATCTTCGGAATACTTGGCTTTATTAACTTTTCTCATGGCGAACTTGTGATGCTTGGTGCATATTTCACATTTGCATTCATGGCTTTTGGGATCAACCTTCCGTTAGCGGCTTTGCTTTCAATAATACTGGTTGCTATTGTTGCTGTGATCATTGATATTGCTGTTTACAAACCGCTTCGTAAAAAAGAGGTGGACAGCCTAAGTTTGCTGATAGCTTCTATTGGTGTTTCGATAATTCTCCAGAGTCTGGCTCAACTTTACTGGGGTCATGATATTAAGGTATTCAACCTGCCTGCTGCTACACCTATAGAAATATTCGGTGCGAATATCACACCAATTCAAATAATAATGATAATCATATCTGCAGCATCCATGGTACTGCTCTTCGCATTCCTGAATATGACCCGTATTGGCACAGCACTTCGTGCAACATCCGATAACAGGGACATGGCACAGATTGTAGGAATCGATAACGACCGGGTCATCATGGTTCTGTGGGTGATCGGTGCGGCATTTGCAGCAATCGGTGGAATACTGATCGGGATCAACACAAACCTGCAGATCGGAATGGGTTTAATGATACTCCTAAAAGCCCTAACAGCCATTATTATGGGTGGTGTGGGTAACATCAGGGGTGCACTTATAGGGGGCATAGTGATCGGACTTGCAGAGAACCTTGCACTAATTGAACTCACGCCACAATACCGGGATATGGTGGCGTTTACACTCATGATACTGCTGCTTTTGTTCAAGCCTGAAGGAATATTTGGCAAAAAGGAGAGGATAGGATGATCATCGATACATATTACCTGCACATCCTTATACTGATATTGATATATGCGATACTTGCCATAAGTTTCAATATCCAGCTTGGTTACGGCAGGTTGTTCAATCTATCACATATAGCACTTTTCGGGATCGGTGCTTACACATCCGCATTACTCACTGTTGACGCAGGTATGCCATTTATAGTCGGATTTATTCTTGGCGGGCTGGTTGCCGCGTTCTTTGGTATGCTGATCGCTATTCCTGCATTACAACTCAGGGGTGATTACTTTGCGATCGCCACGCTTGGTTTTGCAGAGATAATACGGATCATCACGCATAATGAGCGATGGCTGACACATGGACAATTCGGGGTAAGTGGAATTGCCAGGCCGGAGATCGTGGGGATCAGTTTTGCAAGTTATGAACTTTTTGTGGTTTTAACGTTTATTTTGCTTCTTATTACCTATGCAGTGATGGAAAAATTGATCCGGTCACCATTTGGCCGTGTGCTAAAAGGCATACGCGAAAACGAGACCGCAGCTATGAGCCTTGGTAAAAATATTTTCAGGTTCAAACTCCAGACAATGGTAATTTGCTCATTCTTTGCAGGACTTGCCGGAAGCCTCTATGCGCACTACGTACAGTACATTAGTCCAAAAGATTTTGCAATGGCTCCACTTCTTGCGGTACTGGTCATGGTCGTACTTGGAGGAATAGGTAATAACCGGGGTTCCATTCTAGGAGCTGCCATATTCATGATAATTCCTGAACTGCTAAGGTTTTCAGGCCTGCCTTCTGATATCTATGCGCCTGTACGCCAGCTTATAGTTGGCTTGATGCTGGTGCTGCTGATGCTGACAAGACCACAGGGCATTATTGGAGAAGTCAAATATGTCCACGAATCGGAGGCTGATATCGATGCTTGAGGTTTTTAATGTCACAAAAAGTTTCGGAGGGGTAAAAGCAGTGGATAATTGCAGTATCACTGTTGAAAAAGCAGGTATTTGCGGTTTGATCGGTCCGAATGGTTCTGGCAAAAGTACACTGTTCAATGTGATTACTGGCTATTATCGATCCGATAGCGGGAAAATACTTTACAACGGAAATGATATTTGCAAAATGAAACCTCATGAGATTGTCAATATGGGAATGAGCCGAACTTTCCAGTTAACTCACCTTTTTAAGAGAATGACATTAATGGAAAACATGCTGATCGCTCCAAAGTTACAGGAAGGTGAGAATATATGGAAAGCGCTGCTTGGCAGGAACGTGAAAAAGCAGGAGCATGGGAACTTTGAAAAGGCAATGGAACTGCTGGAGTTTTTTGATCTTACACACCTTCGGAATGAATATGCTGACAGCATCAGTTTTGGACAGCAAAAACTGCTTGAAATGGCAAGGACAATGATGGCCGAGCCGGAAATGGTCTTGATGGATGAACCCACCGGCGGCGTGAATCCTGTACTGATCAATAAGATAATCGGTTATATCAGGAAATTGAGGGATATGGGAATAACGTTTTTGATCGTTGAACATAACATGAGTGTTATCAGTGAACTATGTGATGAAGTGTATGTGTTGGATTATGGAAAGAACATCGCCAGTGGCAGTCCTGAGGAAGTCCGGAACGATAAACGTGTAATAGATGCATATCTGGGAGCAGAACATGTTACTTGAAATAAAGGATCTTGTTGCAGGATATGGAAATCTGGATATCCTGCATGGTGTGAACATGGAGGTGGACAAGAATGAAGTGGTTTGTATAATCGGCCCGAATGGCGGCGGCAAGAGTACGGTGCTCAAGACAATCTACGGCCTGTTAAAACCAAGGGCTGGAAGTATATTATTCAGGGGTGACGATATAGGTGGAGTAGAATCACACCGTTTACTTCGCAGAGGTATATCATTCGTGCCACAGGATAAAAATGTGTTTCCGTCCCTTACTGTAAAAGAAAACCTGGCAATGGGAGCATATACCAGGCCTGATATGGAAGAGGAAGGTACGGAAAACGTGTTATTGAGATTTCCGTCCCTCAAGGAAAAAATGAACATTCGGGCAGGATACTTAAGTGGAGGTGAGCGTAAAATGCTGGCAATAGGAATGACGCTTATGCTTGAACCTGATATGATACTCATGGATGAACCGTCAATGGGGCTTTCACCCAGGTTTGTCGAGATCGTGTTTAATAAGATCGACGAGATAAGCAGCGAAGGTACATCCATTTTAATTGTTGAACAAAATGCGTACAAGGCACTAAGAACATCCGACAGGGGTTATGTTCTTGACCTTGGGATAAATCGATTTCAGGACGAGAGTGTGAAACTCCTGAATAATCCGGATATCAGGAAACTTTATCTTGGAGGATGAGTTGGAAATTTTGATATGGGATCATACAGTTTATGAAGTTAGCCACATATTTATAGCAATATAAATAACTGCTTAACCTAAAAGGTTAGATGAATTAAAACCATATATTTGGTTAATGATAATCGAAATCGAAATCGAAATCTAAAACAAGCAATTTAATAGAGAGGTATTGCATGATGAGTAAAAATATTACTGTTTTAGCTATTATATCCATGCTAATTGTGATTACTGCATTTTCCGGTTGTACCGATAATGCGGCAGATGGTGAAATACAAGTAACAGGCGAGACCGTTGATATTGGAAGTATTCTTCCACTTACCGGAGACCTTGCTGTTTATGGACAGAGTGTTAAGGATGGTGCGAATTTAGCTGTTGATGAGATTAACGCTGCCGGAGGTCTGGATGGCAAGCAAATTAAGATCATATATGAAGATAACAGGGGCGAATCTGCAGACACGGTTTCTGCATACCACAAACTTGCAGATATTGATAAGGTGCCTGTAATACTGGGTGCTGTGGTAAGTACAAATACCCTTGCTATAGCACCACTGGCAGAAGAGAACAAAGTTATTCTTATATCACCTACATCCACATCACCAAAATTGACCCAATGGAAAGACGGGTATGTATTCAGGGTAATAGCATCCGATAGGTATCAGGGTGTTGTGATGGCAGAACTTGCTATTGAAATGGGCTACGATGAAGTTGCAGTTATGTACTTAAACAATGAATATGGTGTCGGTTTTAAGGATGTGTTTGTAGATGAGTTCGGGAAACTTGGAGGCACAGTGCTGACTGAGATCGCTAATGATGAAGGAAAGACTGATTTCAGGTCTGAGCTGACCAATCTCAAAGAAGTGGATCCATCCGCAGTCATGATCGTGGGATATGTGAAAGAGTCATCTATAATCTTCAAGCAGGCAAAGGAACTGGGTATTAATACGCAGTGGCTCTGTTCGGAAGGTCACAAGTCTGACGAACTCATAGGACTCTCAGGAGATTCATCAGATGGAATACTTGTACTGTATCCTGCAACTGCCAAGGAACTTGAGGATTTCAAGACAAATTTCAATGCCGTGCACAATGATGTGCCTGGTGTTTTTGCAGCAGA